>NZ_JAHBDP010000100.1:0-40512 GCF_019956495.1 Pseudomonas sp. BF-B-26
AAAAGCATACGAGGTCCCAAAATCGCCAAGTCCAAGGAATGGCTGGAGGGCAGGGCTGCAAATGCTCATGTGTCGACGGCTCGCGTGCTTAAGGCCCATAAAAAGAAAACACCTTGAAAGGGCTGGCTGTAAGAGCGAAACCGCCAGCCGCCGTTACCGCAGAAACGGATATGTACCCCCGCTCAATGGAGCTGACGTTGTCTCTGTAACTCCATCTTCAGCCAGGTGCTCGTAGGCTGGACGCCTGTCGGGCAACGCACTTCATAGGCTTTGCCACTCATGCTGCTTTTAGTGGCAGCAAGATCGATGAAATCTTCTGCGCTGCTTACCAGGTTCTTGCCTTCAAGATAATTCAGCTTCTTTTCGAGATGTGCCCGAGCCTGGGTCCCAGGGTACTCACTGCCGTTGCGCACGAACTTACACTCACTGCGCTCCACAAAATCCAGCAAGCCCTTTATCTCCTGGTTCGCCTGTGGCGAGGTTTGAGCCTGTACACCGCCCGCCACTGCAAAAAGACCGATAGAAACAGCGATCAGCCATCGGCGGATAATGGGTCGAATCACCACTACTTTCAAAATCCACATGATACTTCCCTGTCCTGAAAACGAAGACTGTAGCGCGGCATCGCCCGAGCAGCCAGCGCTCGGCCAGCCTGCACGCACTCCCCTGCGCGATGTTCTTTTGTTCGAAAGGATCAACCTGAGGAAGAGAAAGGGGATCAATGAGCCCAATGCCTCTGTGCGCGAGCAGTTGGCCAAAGTCGCAGTTACTTATCCCTGTATCGGCATCAGACTCATTGATCATTGCCCAGCTCAATGTTGGGCGATATCCATCTAACCGAATGGAGATGCATTGGTGCGTCAACAGCGACCATGCACTATTTTTTTAACAAAACAACTTCTGCACGTCTAATCACCTTTTCCCCAGCCGTACAGGCTCTTTATAGGCTCAGGAAATATCCCCTTAGCAGCCAGTAACCACCATTCGTCGCATCGGAAACGCTGCGCGATTTTTTTGACAGCGCCTGGCTCAAGGTTTGCACAAGACGCTCGTAGCAGCCCCAGAACGACGTAATTCTGACGCGGCAGCACTTTAATTAACGCTTAGGACGCCAGCGATGCGCTTGGTCAGTCACCGGGAGATGTAACGTGTCAACTCTCAATGAAATCGCAGCGAACCACGCGAGAATGGCTAAGGCTCTTGTCGAAGAGTCGACCGGGCTGAGTGAGCGCCACACCCAGATTGTGGAAAGTTTCGAAGTGCCATCCACCGATGCGCAACACGTGCCTCTGCACCTTATCGCCGGCGTGCAGGACAAACACTATGGTCAGGCAACAAGTTACTGACTCTAACCGCGCTTGATCCGGGCAGCCTGTTGGGCAGGCGGTAACGGTCGAATACCACTTCTTGGCCTAAACTCAACTGACTAGCCCGTTGGGGAGCTGCCGGAGTGGCATTCCCATGCTCGAAAATTTAGAGATGTCACGTGTCAAGCACTTCGCCGCAAACGTTGCCGGTCGAGATTTCGCGGTCGGTGACATTCATGGCCATTTCACCCGGTTGCAGGACGCTCTGGATGCAGCCGGATTCAACCGCTTGGTCGATCGCCTGTTCAGTGTTGGCGATCTGATTGACCGTGGGCCCGAGTGTCACGATGCGCTCGATTGGCTGGACAAAGCATGGTTCCACCCGGTGCGAGGCAACCATGACGACTACGTGGTGTACTTCGATACCTGCGACGTCGACAGCTGGATCGACAATGGCGGCTCATGGTTCTTGGGCCTGTCGCCGCTCGAGAAGCAAGCATTCGCGGCGCAGTTCGCCAAGCTCCCTATCGCGATCGAAGTCGAAACGGCCTACGGCCTGATCGGCATCGTGCACGCCGATTGTCCATTTCCATCATGGCAGCAACTGCGAAACGAACTGGAGTCGCCGGAAAGCAACAGGCGTCTGCAGGAGGTGCAGCACTACTGCATGTGGTCACGAAGACGGATCGATCAGCAGGAGGCGCATGGCGTTGAAGGCCTGCGCGCACTGGTCGTAGGGCATACGCCGCTTTATATGCCCCTCAGCCTTGGCAATGTGATTCACATCGATACGGGTGGCTGGAGGCCGGACCGTGGTTATTTCACCCTGCTGGATCTCGAAACGCTCGAAACCATCCCCGCAAGCTGACTCAACACAGTTCGGCCACTCAAAAAAAACCCGGCCTCATCAGCCGGGTTCTTTATTAGCTATTCAGGTGGCATCACTGCCACCGATCATCAACAGCACTTCGGCCCAGCCTTGCTTCCGTAACGAGCTTCCTGGCGTTCCCGAAAGAACACCTCATAACTCATCACCGGCTTGTCCGGGTGCTTGGTCTGCATGTGCTCGACGTAGGTGTCGTAGTCGGGCATCCCGACCATCAGGCGCGCCGCCTGACCGAGGTATTTACCGAGGCGACTCAGGTCATTGAACATGCTGCAATCCTCGATCAAGCGTCCGGCAGAGCCTGGAATGGCGCTTCTTTATCCGTACGTTCTTTAGTGCCCCAGGCGGCGATACCGACCTTGAGCGCAAAGAACAGGATGCTGAAGACCACCAGCAAGAACAGCGCCGTCAGCGTTGCGTTGGTGTAGGCGTTGTAGATCACGTGCTGCATCTGATCGATGCTCTTCGCCGGGGCGAGGATCTGACCGTTGGCCAGCGCATCGCTGTACTTCTTGGCCAGGGCCAGGAAACCGATCGCCGGGTTGGCATCGAACAGCTTGATGAAGCCGGCAGTGGTGGTGCAGATCAGCAGCCACACGGCGGGCAACATGGTGACCCAGACGTAGCGCTGGCGTTTCATTTTGATCAGCACAACGGTCGCCAACATCAGCGCGATACCGGCCAGCATCTGGTTGGAGATACCGAACAGCGGCCACAAGGTGTTGATGCCACCCAGCGGATCGATCACGCCCTGGTACAACAAGTAACCCCACATCGCCACGCACCCGGCGGTTGCGATCAGGTTGGCGGTCCAGGATTCGGTGCGTTTCAGCGCCGGCACGAAGGAACCCAGCAAGTCCTGCAGCATGAACCGTCCGGCACGGGTACCGGCGTCGACTGCCGTCAGAATGAACAGCGCCTCAAACAGGATCGCGAAGTGGTACCAGAATGCCATGGTGTTCTCACCCGGCAGAAGGTGGTGCAGGATCTGCGCGATACCGACCGCCAGGGTCGGTGCACCGCCGGCACGGGCCAGGATGGTGGTTTCACCGATGTCCTTGGCCACCGCTTGCAGGGCTTCCGGAGTAATCGCAAAGCCCCAGCTGCTGACGGTCTGAGCAACCGTAACAGCGTCAGAGCCGACAAGCGCCGCCGGGCTGTTCATGGCGAAGTACACGCCCGGTTCGATCACCGACGCAGCAACCATGGCCATGATGGCGACGAAGGATTCCATCAGCATGCCGCCATAACCGATGTAACGGGCATGGCCTTCGCTGGCCAACAACTTCGGCGTAGTGCCCGAAGCAATCAGCGCATGGAAACCGGAGACCGCGCCACAGGCGATGGTGATGAACAGGAACGGGAACAGACCGCCCTTCCATACCGGGCCGGTGCCATCGATGAACTGGGTCAGCGCCGGCATTTTCAGGTCGGGCATGGTGATCAGGATGCCGATCGCCAGGGCCACGATGGTGCCGATTTTGAGGAAGGTCGACAGGTAGTCACGCGGCGCCAGAATCAGCCACACCGGCAATACCGCGGCAACGAAACCGTAGCCGATCAGCATCCAGGTGATCTGGATCCCGGTAAAGGTAAAGGCCTTGGCCCAGACCGGATCAGCAGCAATCTGCCCGCCCAGCCAGATCGAACCGAGCAGCAACAGCACGCCGACAACGGAGATCTCACCGATGCGGCCCGGGCGGATGTAGCGCATGTAAATGCCCATGAACATCGCGATCGGGATGGTCGCCATCACCGTGAAAATCCCCCACGGGCTTTCGGCCAGGGCTTTCACAACGATCAGCGCCAGCACCGCGAGGATGATGATCATGATCAGGAAGCAGCCAAACAGCGCGATGGTCCCGGGGATGCGGCCCATTTCCTCACGAACCATGTCGCCGAGGGAACGGCCGTTGCGGCGGGTGGACATGAACAGGACCATGAAGTCCTGAACGGCACCGGCCAGCACCACGCCGGCAATCAGCCACAGCGTACCGGGCAGATAGCCCATCTGCGCCGCCAGGACCGGACCGACCAGCGGCCCCGCGCCAGCAATGGCTGCGAAGTGGTGACCGAAGAGGACGTGTTTATTGGTCGGCACGTAGTCCAGACCGTCATTGTTAACGACAGCGGGCGTGGCACGATTGGGGTCGAGTTGCATCACTTTGGTAGCGATGAACAGGCTGTAGTAGCGGTATGCGACGAGATAAATAGCGACTGCTGCGACTACGATCCAGAGGGCATTGATCGCTTCGCCGCGGCGCAGGGCCACGACACTTAGCGCAAACGCTCCCAGAACAGCCACGGCAAACCAGGCGAGGTGTTTAGCCAGACGGGGCATAGCGTGTCTCCTGCCGACAGCCAGTGGACTGCGGCGGTAATTTTTATAATTGTGTCCGCTGTGCGGAGCTGGCCCAATATCCCCGCATGCCGTCTACAAATAAATCCGCGTTACTACGTACGTGGCTTCTACGTAGTTCTACGTAGATGACGGTGAAATTCTTGCAGGAGCGGCGGTGCAGCGATCCAACTTACTCGCGAATGCAATCTGTCATTCAACATAGATGTCGTCTGATATACCGCTATCGCGAGCAAGCTCGCTCCCACAGGGGAATGGTGTACGCCTGCGAGTAATTGGTCGGCTGTCAGGCCGCCTTCGCGAGCAAGCCCGCTCCCACAGGGGATCGGCGTACGCCTTTCGCTTCTCACCACTCAACAGGCCGAGCGTTAGCTCGCCTGCAGCTCTTGATCTTGATCCACCCGCCCCTTCGGGAGGCTGAGTGGAGGTGTTCATCTGGGGGGTAGGCGCGCAGCGCCGTTCGACGCAGTCGAACACATCGAGAGGAGGTCGAAGCGAAGCCGACCGGAGGCGATGCCCCCAGATGAATACCGGAACGAAGGAACGCCGAGCCTAAGCGAGGGGCCGGACGCTGGGGCGAGACCTTTTGGTTCCTTTTGGGGCGTTTGCCAAAAGGGACTCGCCGTAAGGGCGAAACCATTAGCCGCCGTTACCGCAGGAATGGATATGTACACCTGAAAGAGATTGGTCGGCTGTCAGGCCGCCATCGCGAGCAAGCTCAGCTCCTACAAGTCATTCCGTCCAGCACTGCTACTGGACGCGCGTATCTTTGGCATATGATGCCGTGCCTTCGCCTTCCCTCGGTCCGGACAGGAGCAGAGATGCAGCTCAAACACAAAATCGTCGCGCTCGGGATTCTGCCGCTGGTATTGGCCATCGCCGTCATCTGCGCGCTGGTGATATCCATGAACCGCCAACTGGGTGAACAACAGGCGCAACTGATCGAAGACAGCATCCTGGCCAGCAAACGCGCAGAACTTAAAAACTACGTCGAAATGGCACAAAGCCTGATTGAGCCACTGTACGACGACGGCCACGGAGACGAACACGCACAGCAACAAGTGCTGGAAGAACTGCGCAAACTCAGCTTTGGCATCAATGGCTACTTCTTCGTCTACGACCACGAAGGGCGCAGCCTGATGCACGCACGCCAGTCGGAGCTGGTGGGCAAGTACCTGTGGGACATGAAAGACCCTCACGGTTTGCCCGTGATCCAGGCGTTGCTCAAAAGTGCGCAATCAGGCGAAGGCTTTCAGCGCTACGCCTGGAACAAACCCTCCTCCGGCCAAGTGACCGACAAGCTCGCCTATGTGGTGATGCTGGATCGTTGGGGCTGGATGCTCGGCACCGGCATCTACCTTGAAGACGTTGAACGCGCGACCCAGCAGGCGCGTGACGAAGTGGCCCAGGGCATTCGTAAAACCATGCTGGCGATTGCCGCAGTGGCCCTCGTGGCGGTGCTGTTTGTCTTCGCCAGCGGCATGACGCTCAACGTCAGCGAGCATCGTCTGGCCGACAAAAAACTGCAGCGCCTGACCCAGCGTATCGTCAGCTTGCAAGAGGAAGAGCGCTCACGGGTTTCCCGCGAACTGCACGACGGCATCAGCCAGCTACTGGTCTCGATCAAGTTTCAGTTCGAGCTGGCCAGCCACCTGCTCGAAAATGGGCAAGCACACGACAAGGGTTTGAGTACGCTGAGGGACGCTACGGAACGTCTGGGGGAAGCGATTGGCGAAGTTCGCAGCCTCTCCCACGACCTGCGTTCCTCGCTGCTCGACACCCTGGGCCTGCCGGCCGCAATCGGTCAACTCGCCGCAGAATTCGAGCAACGCAGCGGCCTGGTGGTGACTTTTAACGACAACGAATTCGACTGTCACCTGGTCGATGGGGCAGCGGTCTCGCTGTTTCGCATCGTGCAAGAAGGCCTGACTAATATTGAACGACACGCCCAGGCTAAAAACGTCTCCATTACCCTGCACGGGTCCGAAGATTCCATACGGTTGACGGTGGTCGATGACGGTATCGGTTTCAACGTCGCCCAGGTCGAACGTCGTCATGCGGGCATTGGCCTGCGTAACATCCGCGAGCGTGTCGAGCATTTTGGTGGACGATTCGACCTGATCTCGATGCCGGGAAGAAGCGAGCTGGACGTTTGGCTGCCAATGAAAATGCCCGGTACAACACGCTGACTCACCCCCTGACAACAAGAGTGAATACCCGCGATGAACCTGCCCTACCCGATCCGCGTCGCCCTGGTCGACGATCACGCCCTGGTCCGCGACGGGATCAAAGCGCTGCTGGCGGTCATGGCCCCCCTGGAAGTGGTGGGCGAAGCCGAGAGTGGCGCGGATGCCATTGAAATGGTCGGACGCTGCCAGCCGGACCTGTTGCTGGTCGACATCAGCCTGCGGGACATGAACGGGCTCGAACTGACCCGGGTGTTGCGCAGCCAGTACCCGTCGCTCAAGGTGCTGGTGCTCAGCATGTACGACAACAATGAATACGTGAGTGAGTCCGTGCGCGCGGGGGCCAGCGGCTATGTACTGAAGAACTCACCGTCGCGGGAAATCATCGCGGCGATCGAAGCCATCGCCAGTGGCGGCACGTTCTACAGCGCCGAGATCGCCCAGCGGCTCATCGCCGATAAAAACACCGACAACGAGCTGACACCGCGCGAGAGCCAGGTGTTGTACAAGATGGCTCAAGGGCTGAACAACAAGGAGATGGCCCGCGAACTGGACATCAGCGTTCGCACGGTAGAAACCCATCGACTGAGCATCCGTCGCAAACTCAACATCGACAAACCGGCCGCCCTGGTCAAATACGCGATCGATCACGGGATCATCTCGCGGTAGCGGATATACAGTTGTCGCGAATTTCAGGCAAAAAAAATCCCAGGCAGCTGATGGACGCCTGGGACTCAAAATGCATAAACCGTGGTGGTGAACGCGGGGCGAATATTACTTAATATTTCCGCCTGTAACAAGATATTTGGATTCACTATCCAGTTACTAAAGCTTCTAACTCATTAAATATCCACACATTTTTTATGGACGAGTAGCGACAAGGACTGATTTAGAGGTACCAGCGATACTCCCGCGCACTGATGTCCTGCAGGAATGCCAAATGGTCCTGGCGCTTGTTTTCGCAGTAGACATCTACAAACTCGGCCCCCAAACCCTCGCGCAGCTGCACGTTGTTTTGCATCGAACGCACGGCCTCCAGCATCTCCAGCGGGAAGTCGATTCCGCTGCCACGATCTTCGTTGAGGGATGCAATCGGTTCACGCCCCACTTCCAGCCCTTGCTCAAGCCCGACCAGAATCGCCGCCAATACCAGATATGGATTGGCATCCGCGCCCGCCAGGCGATGTTCGATGCGCAGATTCTTCGCGTCCGACTCCGGCACCCGCAGGCAGGCGTCACGATCTTCAAAGCCCCAACTGGCGCGCGTCGCAACATTCACCGTGCCGCTCAAGCGCCGCATTGCGTTGTGATTCGGTGCAAAGATCGGCATGCAATGCGGCAACACTTCAAGGCAACCGGCCACCGCATGGCGCAGCGCCTGCTGATTGTTAGCCGCCAACAGGTTGGTGCCCGCCTCGTCGTAAAGGCTCACATGCACATGCATGCCGCTACCGGGATGCTGCAAGTAGGGTTTTGCCATGAAGCTGGCACGATGGTTGTGCTTGAGGGCTACCCCCCGTGTGCTGCGGCAGAACAGGGCTGCCCAGTCGGCCGCCCGCAGGCCGTCGTCAAGGTGACCGAAATTGATCTCAAACTGGCCAGGGCCCAACTCCGCAGTGATCACCGTGGCATCGATGCCTTGCGCCCGCGCTGTCTCGACCATGTCATCGAGTACCGGTGAAAATCTCGACAGCCGTTCGATGTGCATATTCGGCTGATCATCGGCATCGTCCGTCAGCTGATCGCGAGGGAACTGTGGCAAGCCGTCACGCAGCTGGCGATCGAACAGATAGAACTCCAGTTCGAACGCGACCACGGGGAAAATCCCTTTTCGGCCGAGGCGCTCAAGCACCTGCGCCAACACTTCACGCGGCTCGAAAACAATAGGCTTTTCAGTACCGCTTGAGGTAATCAGCATCTGCCCCAGCGGTTGTTTTTCCCAACTCACGGGCTTGAGCGTGCCGGGCACCAGGCGGCGTGGAGCATCCGGGTCGCCGTCGTTGAAACAGTAGTCGCCGATTTTGAACAGACCGCCCTGCGTACCCAGCAACACACAGTTTTGCGGCAGCTTGAGCGCGCTGCCGGCGGCGACCTTCTCGAGCATTTCTATCGGGTAGCGTTTGCCGTAAAAATGCCCGGGAATATCCAGGGAAATCAGGTCAACGTAACGCACCTGCGGGAAGCGCTGGCGAAACGCGCGAACCTCGGCAACCAGATCAGAGCAGACAGCATCCATCGTTAGTGTTCCTTGTTGTTTTTATCAGGTGTAAACCCAAAGTACCCGGGCGAGCTGATCCGAGAGGTTGCCGTAGCGACAATGCGTATGACTGGCCAGTTGAAAACTGTCGCCGGTGCGCAATGTCACCGGTTTATCGTCATCCAGCCACAGCGTCAGCTCCCCCTCGAGGACATAGCCACCTTGCTCCGAGCTGTCGTTCATGTGCCGATCACCACTGCTGGCGCCGGGCTCCAGTTGGCTTTCAAGCATTGAGAAGGACGCCCTCATCTTCGGAGAGACGAGGATGTCGGTGATCCCGTCGGCGTAATACAGCGTGCGTCGCTCATCCGGACGGGTCACCCAAGGCAACGCCATGGGCTTGGGCAAGCTGTAGAAATAGGTGGTCGGCACGCCGAGTGTTTCGCTGATGGCGGTCAAGTCCGCCACCGTGGGACGTGACAACCCCCGCTCGACTTGCGAGAGAAACCCGACCGAACGACCGATTTTGTCCGCCAGCTCTTTGAGCGTGTATTTTTTGTGTTTGCGCAGGTCCTGGATCAGGATCGCCAGCGCCGAGATTTCTTCTTGCATGTCCATCTGAAGGTTTCCAGAAATTGATGTTTCAAAGGCTGTCGCGCAGCCGATACCAGGCCTTGCCGATGGCTTCCAGTGGGGCGGCCAAATACTTTCCACCGGGAAAACTGCCGTTGGTCAAACCCTGGTACAACGCCAGCTCATCCGGCTGGCCAAGGATCGCGTCGGACACGGCGCGCGCCCCGGCCAATGTCGGCAGCACGCCATGCCCTGAGTAACCCTGTAACCAGTAGAGATCGCCACGTCGACCGATGTCAGGTGTGCGCTTGAGGGTCAGATCGATGTGTCCTCCCCAGGCAAAGTCCAGTTCGACGCCCCTGAGCTGGGGAAACACGCGCTCCAGATAGGGCCGTGTCGCAGCAGCGATGTCCTTCGGCATGCCGCCCAGATAAGTGCAACCACCGCCGAACAGCAGGCGGTTGTCCGGCGTACGGCGGAAATAATCGAGGACAAACTGGTTGTCGGTGACGCACACATTGCTCGGTAGCAGCGCGGTCGCCTGTTGCACCGAAAGTGGCGCGGTGGCCACCTGATAAGTGCCAACCGGTAACACACAACTCGACAGCTTCGGATCAAGCCGATCAAGGTAGGCGTTGCACGCCAGCACCAGCACATCGGCGCGAATGCGACCACGTTCAGTGGTGACCACGTAACGATCGCCGTCTTCGCGATAACTCAATGCCTTGCTCTGTTCATGAATACGTCCACCGGCCTGTTCAATCGCGGCGGCCAGGCCGAGCGCCAGTTTCAGCGGATTCAAATGCCCGCCTTCAGGATCGAACAGGCCTGCCTGGTAACGCTCACTGGCGACCCAATCAGGCAGCGCCTCGCGCGCGATGAACTGCAAACCATCGTGACCCCACTTGTGGCTGGCCTCGTGTTGCCATTCTGTCAGCAGACTCACCCGACGCGGCATCACCGACGTCCAGAGGTGGCCGGGCCGATAGTCACAATCGAAACCATGGCGGCCAGGCAAGTCTCGCAACTCCCGGGCAGCCCAACGCATGCTGTCCCATAACCGGCGCGCACGCTCATAACCCAGCGCCGCCTCCAACGGCGGCATGTCACACGACCAGCCGAGAATGGCCTGACCGCCATTGCGCCCCGAGGCAGCCCAGGCCACCCGACTGGCTTCCAGCAACGTCACACGCTTACCGGCCAGGGCCAGACGCAACGCCGTATGCAACCCACTGAAGCCGGCCCCGATGATCAACACCTCGGTGTCCTGCTCGCCCTCAAGGACAGCTCGATCCACCAAGCGATCCGCGCAGGTGTGGGCGTAATAGCTGGCAACGTGCTGGGTAGATTGCTGGAACATACGGCCTCATGAAATTTTATATTTATAATTTCATGAAAAAATACACGTTAAATTTCACGACGACAACCGCTCAAGGCACAAAAAAATCCCGCCCAGGAAACCCTGGCGGGATTTTTTCTCAGCGGCAGCGTTATCAAAGCAGCACTACCTGGGTTTCAGGCGACAGGAATCATCGGGCCGGACGAAAAGCGCCAGCGTAATTATGCGCAGGTGGACAACTGGATAAGCGATCGTAGGGAAAAGAAAATCAGTGCGAGCACGCCCCCAATCAATTTGCGCATAACGCTTCCTTATCCCGAAAAAAGGGGAAGGTAGCGTGTCGCTGCCCCGACATCCATCCGTCGCACTGAACTCAGCAAGGGGCGTTTTGATCGCCGGGATTGGGATACGACCTCTCGTTCAGATAAGTCATCCATCTTTCGTACGCTTCATGCTGCCATTGAGTGACCCGCTCCCATTCCGGGCCGCTCAACTGATGTGCAGAAATCAGTTTCATCATTTCCGTGGTGGCCGCGTCCAGATCAACGATCAGCTCATGGGCATGAAATCTAAAGTCATCAGTCGCCGTCA
This sequence comes from Pseudomonas sp. BF-B-26, assembly GCF_019956495.1. Lineage (NCBI taxonomy): Bacteria > Pseudomonadati > Pseudomonadota > Gammaproteobacteria > Pseudomonadales > Pseudomonadaceae > Pseudomonas > Pseudomonas sp. BF-B-26. Next base: position 11,439 of record NZ_JAHBDP010000100.1, read on the forward strand.
TTTGAAGTTGCCTCGCCCTAGCAAAAATTCACTACCTCACTACGACATCAAATCTGCGGGTTCGCGTTCATTTTCCCGACAAAAGGTTGCGTCAACGGTCAGACGAACAAAACGCCCTGGCCCGGGAAATGGGACTAAAATTTCGTAGCGGAGATTGGCAGGAGGTCATCATGTGGCTTAACGAATCTGAAAATGAACTTCGGCGTGACCTGCAAGGTCTTGCGTCGGATTTGAGATGGTCAGCCGTAGAACTTTTACGCATCGCAGAGCAACTACGCCTGGCTGGCAATGACGTGGATGCGCAAGCGACCCTGAAGCTGTGCGAGTTGTTTCAGGGAGATGAAGAACGACTGAAGGGGTATGCCGAGGAAGTGAAAGCCAAAATCATCACTCGAACGAAAGCTCAATAGCAGGAGCATTGCCATGCACAAGCCTCTATGCGCGCTGGTCGTTGTACTGGCCGCGTCGGGTGGCTGCAGCACCGAATCGCGTGTCTATAGGGATCAGCCGCTGGTCGCAAAGGTCGAGACCGGCATGACCAAGGATCAAGTCCAGCAGATTGGCGGCCAGCCTTTATCCATAACGGATCGCACCGTTGAGCCTGGCACTTGCTTTGATTACAAGCTGAAACAGGCCGGCCATCAGCAAACGTACAACGTCAGTTTCGATGGCAGGGGCAAGGTCGACCATAAAAGCTTCATGACCTGCGCGGAATGGAGTAACGCGCAGCAAAAAGCCCGAGAACCCTCCCGCAGCACCGGTGGTGGCGGCGGTTATTAGCCTGGGACCTCAGCGCCCAGCAAAGAAAAGCCCCGGCGAACCGGGGCTTCAAGCGCGTTATTTATCTGATTTCTGGCTGCGTGCAGGCCGACTTGCCCTGGCCTTGTAGCCGGGAAGCGCAGCCGCAAAAGCCAGTGCTTCCTCTCTACTGCCAAAGGCTCCAAGCCGGTCACCTTTGGTGCACACCCGCCACGGGCCGTTGTTCACGCTGAGTACGTCATAACCATTCATGTGCATTTTGGTCAGCATCGGAACGCTCATAGTCACCTCCATTTCGGCAGTGATGATCCTGAATTCACTTGAATACCTTACACCCGACCTTCCATGAAGTGCCAACCAGACGTCGCGCCAGGATTTCGGCACCCGGTTGCACTTTCAGCCTCGTCCACCACTCCAACCATTGAGACAGACATCTCGGCGCGAATATTGCATTTTTATGACTGTTTTATGACAAACAGCAATCAGGTAACACATGAAAGTACGCGCGACCGTCATTTGCGAGCAGGACCGGCACATTCTCCTGGTGCGCAAGCCTAGGAGTCGCTGGATGCTGCCCGGCGGAAAGGTTGAGCGAGGTGAAGCCATTGCCGACGCCGCCACGCGAGAGCTTGAGGAAGAGACTGGGCTTGGGGTCGACGGGATGCTGTACCTGATGGAGTTGCAAACGGGCAGCACCCGACACCATGTGTACGAGGCCTCAGTGGCGAACGCGGATGAGGCCCGCCCGCAAAACGAAATTTTCGATTGCATCTGGTATCCGCTGGATGCGGTCCAGAACCTGAACACAAGCGACGCGACGCTCAGAATCATCAAAGCGTTTCAGCGTCGCCTGTAAGGTTCTCTATCCTGCGGCCAACGCCGTCGCGGCCTTATCGATGAACGCTGCAATCTCGACCGGCATCGAAGCCAGGGACGCATGGCTGGCGTTCAGGGTCAGGATCTCCCTGGCGTTCAGCCGCCCCGCCATCCATTGCTGATTTTGCGGTGCGATCATCCTGTCATCCGCAGAAACCTGATACCACGACGGCTTCTTCTTCCACGCCACCGTGGTAATGGTGTCGCCGAAGGTGGTAGCCAGCGGCGCTTTCTGGGTGATGCCCATCACCAACCCTTCGGTCGCGGGCAGGTCCTGGCAGAAGCTTTCGTGATAGAGCTCAGGTTTGACCCACAAATAACCGTCGCTGTCGGGAGCCAGGTTGGCCGCCGCAGCGGGTGGATGCCGTTGCGTGATGCCGCCGGGACTTTCACCGGCGTCCGGCGCGAAGGCAGCGATGTACACCAGCCCCACCACGTTCGGCTGATCGCCGGCCTCGGTGATCACCGCGCCGCCATAGGAATGCCCCACCAACAACACAGGTCCCGACACTTGAGCGACCATCTTGCGCGTGCGCTCTGCATCGTCTGCCAATGAAGTCAGCGGCATCTCCACCGCGCGGATGTTCGTAATGCCCTTGTGAATCAACTCGGCGATGACCTTGTTCCAGTGGGCAGCGCCGCCCCAAAAACCATGGACCAGCACGATCGTGGGTTTGTCGCTCATTGCGATGACTCCGATTGAGGATGGGGTTGTTGGCAAGTCGCGTCAGCCCTGGTCGCCGCCACCGACCGGCATGATCATGCCGGTGATATAAGACGCTTCGTCGCTGGCCAGAAACAGGATAGCGCTTGCCTGCTCATCCAGCGTGCCATAGCGCTTCATCAAACTGCTGTCGAGCGTCTGGTCGACAATCTGCTGATACCAGACCTTCTCTTGCTCGCTCTGATCGGCGCTGTTGCGTGGAATGACCCGCGGCGGCGCTTCGGTACCACCGGGCGCGGTGGCATTGACCCGAATCCCGCGACCGGCGGTTTCGAAGGCCAGGCACGCGGTCAGCGCGTTGACCCCACCCTTCGCCGCACCGTACGGCACACGATTGACACTGCGCGTGGCGATGGACGAAACATTGACGATGGCGCCACTGCCCTGCTCAAGCATGAACGGCAGCGCGGCATGACAGCACCACAGCGTCGGGAACAGCGAACGGCGCACTTCGGCCTCGATCTGCGACGTTTCGTAATGCTCAAAAGGCTTGGTCCAGATCGTCCCGCCGACATTATTGACCAGCACATCCAGACGCCCGAAACGCTCGACGGCGGTTTGCATGACGCGGCTGCACTCGCTGTATTGCTCAAGATCGGCGGTCAGCGCGAGCACCTGGCTGCCCTGCCCCAATTGCTGCTGAACTTCGAACACCCGCTCGGAGCAATCGACCAGAATCAACCGCGCCCCTTCCGCCGCCATGCGCTCGGCAACGCGCCGACCGATGCCTTGGGCTGCGCCGGTGATCAGCGCGACTTTTTCGTGGAACCTGTTCATGTCTCTCTCCCACAACAGCGCGGCTCAGGCCGCGCTGGCGGCAAATTTCTCGTAGTAAAAGTTTGTCGGTGCGATGCCTTTTTCGCGGATGAACTGGCTGACCGCTTCGACCATCGGCGGCGGGCCGCACAGGTAGACATCGACGTCACCTTCGTTCAAATGCTGCGGCTCGATGTGCTGGGTCACGTAGCCCTTGAGCGGGTGCTGACTATCCGGGTTGGCGACGCAGGCACTGAAGCTGAAGTTCGGGATTCGCGCGGCAAAGGCTTCGAGTCGATCCATTTCCACCAGATCGAAATCGTTGGTCACGCCGTAGATCAAATGCAGCGGATGTTCACTGCCCTGCTCGGCGATTTTTTCCAGCATCGCGGTGAACGGTGCCAGCCCCGTACCGCCGGCCAGCAGCAACAACGGACGGCGAATGTCGCGCAGGTAGAAACTGCCCAACGGCCCGGCCAGGCTCATGCTGTCGCCGGCTTTGGCCATGCCGGTGAGGAAGCTGCTCATCAAGCCACCGGGCACGTTGCGGATCAGGAAACTGACCTCGCCATCGCGCTGCAACGAGCTGAACGAATAGGCGCGGGTCTGCTCGCTGCCGGGAATCCCCAGGTTCACGTATTGCCCCGGCAGGAACGCCAGTTTGCTCAGGGCTTCGCCCTTGATCGACAGCGCGATGGTGCTGTCGGACAACTGCCGCACGGCACTGATGGTCGCGTCGTAGCTGGCCTGACGGGTGCGGCACACCTCGGATGAGGTCGGCACGCGCACCACGCAATCGCTCTGGGCGCGCATCTGGCAGGTCAGGACAAAACCTTGCTCGGCCTCTTCCGCGCTGAGCGCATCTTCGATGTACTCTTCGCCCAAATCATAACGGCCGGCCTCGGCGAAGCACTTGCAGGTACCGCAGGCGCCGTCGCGGCAATCCAGTGGAATATTGATGCCCTGGCGATACGCGGCATCGGCCACGGTTTCGCCGACATTGGCGTCGATGAATCGGGTGACGCCGTCTTCGAAATTGAATGCGATGGAATGAGTCATGACCGCTGCCTCACAGGTGGTAGACATCGATGACCTGGCGAACGTAATCGTTCTTCAGGATCACTTTCTTGGCCTTGATCAGCGGGTTTTCACCGCGCACATCGAGGGTGTAGAAACTGCTGCCGAAATAGCTGTCGACGGTCTTGTAGCGAAAGCTCAGGGTGTGCCAGTTGAAGCGCACGTTGCACAAGCCATCGGCCTGTTCAAGCAGCTCGATGTTGCTGATGTTGTGCGAGGTGCGGGTGTCCGGCATGGTGGCGCTGGAACGCTCGGTCTTGATGCGGAAGACGCGGTCTTCCAGGCCGGTGCGGTTGCCGTACCAGATCAGCGAGATTTCCCGTTGCGGGTCTTCGGTCAACTCGTCGTTGTCGTCCCAGGATGGCATCCAGTACGTCGCGTCCGGGGCGTACAACTCCAGCCAATCGTCCCACTGCCGGTCGTCGAGGTAGCGCGCTTCGCGGTAGAGAAAATCACGCACGGCGTCATAGGTGATGGTCATTGCACGGCCTCCACAGGAATCAGTTCGGACTGCTCGGCGGCCAAGGCCTTGAGCATGGTCTGCTGCCAATACTTGTGTTGCAGCACGAACAGGCCTTCGTCTTCGGTGCGCACTCCGCTGAGCAGCGGATGCAGGTCTATTTCCTTGGCCGCCTCATCAGCGCCTTCGATCCAGTGTTCAGCGCCACGGGACATGTCGTTCCACGTCGTGACGCTGCCCTGATAACTGGTCTGGCAGGAACGAAACTCTTCCAAATCATCCGGGGTAGCCATGCCGCTGACGTTGAAGAAGTCTTCGTACTGACGAATCCGGCTCGAACGGGCGTGGTCGCTTTCGCCTTTGGGGGCGATGCAGTAAATGGTGATTTCCGTGCGGTTGACCGAGATTGGCCTGGCGATACGGATCTGCGAACTGAACTGGTCCATCAGGTACACGTTCGGGTACAGGCACAGGTTGCGCGAGTTCTCGATCATCCAGTCGGCGCGAGCCTTGCCGAAGTCCTGGGCCAATTCATCACGACGCTCGTACAGCGGGCGATCTTCAGGGTTGGCCCAACGGGTCCAGAGCAGCATATGGCCCTTGTCGAAGGAGTAGAAACCACCGCCCTGCTTGGCCCAACTGCCGGCACTCATGGTCGGGTTGCAATCGCCGGCTTCGCGCTGCTTGCGCTGGTTCTGGGTGGCGGCGTAGTTCCAGTGCACGGAGCTGACGTGATAACCGTCGGCGCCGTTTTCGGCGGTGAGCTTCCAGTTGCCTTCGTAGATGTAGCTGGAGGAACCGCGCAGCACTTCCAGGCCATCGACGGACTGGTCGACGATCATGTCGATGATCTTCGCCGACTCGCCCAGGTGTTCAACCAATGGCACGACATCGGCCTTGAGGCTACCAAACAGGAAACCGCGATATGACTCGAAACGCGCGACTTTGGTCAGGTCGTGGGAGCCTTCGCAGTTGAAGCTCGCCGGGTAGCCCGCTTCGGCCGGATCCTTGACCTTGAGCAGCTTGCCGGAGTTGTTGAAGGTCCAGCCGTGGAATGGGCAGGTGTACGAACTTTTGTTGCCGGACTTGTGCCGGCACAGCGTCGCGCCGCGATGGCTGCAGGCGTTGAGGAACGCATTGAGCTCACCGTCCTTGTTGCGCGCGATGAAAATCGACTGGCGCCCCATGGTGGTGGTGTAGAAGTCGTTTTTGTTGGGGATCTGGCTTTCGTGGGCCAGGTACAGCCAGTTGCCTTCGAAGATGTGCTGCATCTCGAGATCGAACAGCCGCGGGTCGGTGAACATCTCGCGCTTGCAGCGGTAGATGCCTTGTTCTGGATCGTCCTCAAGCAGGGATTGAAGATATTCGGGTCGCAGGGTCATGGCCGCCGCCTCCATTGTTATTGTTCAGGCAAGGCTCATGCTAGGACGGGGCAATGGGGTGGACTATCCACTGGGTGCAGACCTTTATCCGTTTAGTGCAGAACGCATTTTCGGAATCGGACTACATAACTGCTTACAACTTCTGCCATAGACTGCCCGCCTGACTACAAGGAGTGGTTTCTATGGCTAATCACGGTTACATGACCCTAAACGGAAAAGCCCAAGGATTGATTTCAGCGGGTTGCTCAACCCAGAACTCTATCGGCAACAAGTATCAGGTAGCGCACACCGATGAAATCATGGTGCTGTCCTACAGCCACAACATCACTAATATCGGGAACATCAAAAAGTCGACGCATAGCCCGATCATCATCACAAAGGCCGTCGATAAATCATCACCGCTGCTTGCTCAAGCGCTTTCAAACAGAGAAGAAATCAACTGCACGATCAGTTTCTATCGCGTGTCGGCTTTTGGCATGCAGGAAAAGTTTTATACCGTGTCGATCAATGGCGGAGTTATTGCCGACCTGACGCTTGAAATGCCTCATGCCATTTTTCAAAACGACGCCGAGCCTCAGGAACAGGTGGCTATTCGTTACCGCGACATTACCTGGACCCACCACCTGGCAAAAACCGCGGGTTACAGTTCGTGGGGCGATGAAGGATGAGTCCGAATCGTCATGAGTATTGGGACGTCAACAGTGCCGCGGGCAAACTGGTGGGGCAAGCTCGCACTCTTGCTACTCGTCATCTTGCGCAAGGTATGTTGCGTGAGCGGTTCAATCGGGAAGTCGCCTTCTATGCAAAACGCGTTGCGGACGATGTTGCGCAGGGCAACAAAACGCCGGAGCAAGGCTTGCAGGCGCTTGTGCAAGAACAACGAGACCTGCTTAGCCAATCGCAAGCCGTTAGGCGAAAAGCTCAGGGCGCGATCAATGAACGGGTTAAAAGAATCCCGAACTCAACGCTCACACAGCCTTCATTAAAACCTGACCCGGAACGCTTATTGCGCTTTGTCCATGCTCAAAGCCTCGAGTCGACGACCGCGAATTCGCCCGACGCATTGAGGGCAACCTCCTCGCCACATCCAGTCTCGGACTTGAAGTTTTTTCCTCAAGAGCAATGGCCTGCGGCCGTCCCACAAGAAGAACCAGGGTTCTACGTCGTCCCCAGGAGCACGACCGCTGACAAACTGGAAGCTCAGCTTTTCACTTCAGCCTCCCCCGCCGTCATCGCCAAATTCAAGGCCCTGAATCCGAATCTGGATCAGGTGAAAGCCGGGACGATGATTGTTCTCAGCGATCCGAACAATCATCTATGTACCTTCGAAGAAGCGCAGTTGATGCAAGCGGCGGGTAATGTAAATAAAGCCCTGGAGCCTCTCAGTTCAGAGGAAGCCGATTTCATGGCGCGTCACTATGACGAAATAGCCTTCTTTCTTTCCAAGGGTTCAGTCGGTGCCAGCTTCGGACTGTCCATGTTCGCGAAGAACCTGGACGACGTGAAGGTCATTCTGCGTGACATCGAGAGTTTGCATACACGAACTTTTCAAGCCAATGGCCACCTCAACTCCGCCGAGTTTTATGCGGAACGCAAACGCCTGCTGGCTCAGTTGAATACCCAACTCACCAAACTGACAAAAAAGAGCATTGGTTTTCCGGATCATCCCAATCTGAATGCCGTATTGGGTATATCGACTAAAAGTCTTGTTCATCGCTGGAGAAAAGCCGGGGCTGTTGGACAGATTCCTGGTTATGCCACGCATATTGAAGGCGTTTCTAAAGCGGCGAAGTATGTCAAGTATGGCGGTTGGATTGGTACTGCGGTGGGTGGTGGAGCGTCAGTTATCAAGGTTCAGGGAGTTTGTGCGGAAGGGAATGCAGAGGCATGTAAGAAGGTGAAATTTACCGAAGCTGGTGGTTTTTCCGGCGGAGTGGCAGGCGGAGCCATGGCTTCAGCAGCAATTACCGGCTCGACTATAGGTTGGGTCTGCGCAGCACTTTCCGTACCGACTGGCGGGACAGCTGCTCTTGTATGCGGTCTAGTGGTAGTCGGTGTCGGTTCTATTGTCGGAGGCGTCGGTGGAGGCAAAGGGGGAGAGTTAATTGGAGAGAAAATTTATGAGATCACTAAATGAGCGCCGAGACCGTTGATTTATTAATTGCCTGCATCGGACTAATCTATTTTGCAGCTGCATTAGTTTGGATAGGCGTCGCATTACACATGGCCTACACAAAGATGGATATGATGCTAGATCTTTATAAAAACTGTAAGGCGATCATGGTCCGAGCACCTCTCAGACACGGTGGCCCATGGGGAAATTTAATGCTCATAGGAGGTATTTCTGGAATTGTAACCTTCCCCAACTTTTATCTAAAAAGAGGAGAGTTAAGTTTAGAAGACTTGAAAAACACTCCGACTAGCTTGAGGCGTAAACTGGCCATTTTGCAGTGGAGCGTATGGGGCCTTTTATTAGTAATGTCGGGATTCGCGATCATAGCTATATTCGACCTTGCTTGAACATACGATTGGGTCTGCGCGGGCTTAGCAATCCCGACTGGAGGAACGGCCACTCTCGCATGCGGCCTGATAGTAGTCGGGGCAGGTTCTTTTGCAGGTGGGTTTTTAGGGGGGGATAGGGGAGAAGCATTAGGCGAATTAATATATGAGAATACAAATGGACAGCATTGAAATAGTTATCGGTTATTCATCCGGGGTGGTGATTATCGCGATGTTTATTTGGATCGTCGTAATGCTACATGTGGCATACACAAAAATGGATTTTATCCTGGATCATTTGAAGAACTGCTCAGCCATCACGGTTCGTACTTCGCTCAGGCACGGTGGTCCGTGGGGGAGCTTGATGCTTATAGGAGGAATTTCAGGAATTATCACGTTCCCCGGATTCTATCTCAAAAGGGGCGAACTAAGCCCAGAAGACTTGCAAGCCTTCCCTCGCTTACTAAAACGTAAGTTAATAATTATGCACTGGAGCGCACTGGGGCTTTTCGCAGCACTAATTTCACTTGTATTGATCGGAAATTCCGGACTGTTCTATTGATCGGCGAGCCCACTCCAGCAGAGAAAAAATCTACGAGACCATTAAATGAGCATAAGCACCGCTGACAAAATATTTCTTTGTGTTGGTTTAATCGACTTTGGAGGCACATTCATAATAATTGGCATATCACTTCACCTCGCCTATACAAAAATGGACGTGATGTTGAATCACCTGCAAAACTGCCCGGCGGTTATGATTCGGGCACCTTTCAGAAACGGTGGGCCTTGGGGAAATATGTTTTTACTGGGCGCCATAATGGGCGTGATGACTACACCTCGGCTCTACCTACGCGATGGAGGTGCCTGCGCTGAAGACCTAGAGAACTTTCCTGCCGACCTTAAGCGAAAGCTGGTTATTTTGCAGTGGACAGGTTGGGGGTTGTTACTTGTGATGGTCGGCCTTGCCGCCGTTGCCGAACTTGAGCTTGTCTGAAAAAAAATCGCTGTCGCGAGAGAACCTTTTGCAGGCGAATCAAACCCGCCGCTTCAGCGTATCCGACGGCAACTCCCCAAACTGCTTACGGTAGTTATCGGAAAACCGTCCCAAATGCAGAAACCCATAATCCATCGCCACTTCCGTAACATTACGCACGTTGCAGGTCGGGTCACTCAGGCAGGCGTTGATGCGCTCAAGGCGTTTTTGCCGGATGTAGTTTTTCGGTGTGGTGCCGGCGTTGCGTTCGAACAATCCATACAGCGACCGCAGACTCATCCGCGCCTGGCGCGCCAGTTCTTCGCTGTCGATGTCCTGTTTGAGGTGGCCCGCGATGTAGTCGGCAATCACCTCGAACGTGGCCGTCTGTGAGCCGAGACTGATCCGGCTGACGTTGGTCTTCATCAGGCTGAGCATCTTGCTGACGATGATCTGCGCGTAGTGCTCCTGCACCTTGGGAATCTGTTCGGTGGCCTCGGCCTCCTGGCAAATCATCGCCAGCAGAGCGACAAAGCCTTCCAGTTCATTGAGTTGATATCGGTTTTCCAGAAACCGCACGCCCTGCCCCGGATACCGCCAGCGCTGTTCATCGCATACGGATTCCAGCAACTGGGTGGGGACTTTGAGGATGAATTTTTCGCAATCGTCGGAATACGTCAGGTCCACCGGATCATCGGGATTGATCAGCAGCAACTCGCCGGGTGCGAAGTAGTGTTCCTGGCCATGGCCGCGCCACAGGCAGTTGCCGCGCAGCAGCACTTGCAGGTGATAGATGCTTTCCAGCGCACCGGAAGTGACGCGCACGCTGCCGCCGTAACTGATGCGGCACAGGTCGAGGCTGGCAAACTTGCGGTGATTGAGGCTGGCCAACGGTCGCCCGGCCCGGGGCATCAGAATGCAATGGTTACCGACATGCTGATTGACGTACCCCGACACCGCGTAAGGGTCGGCGTGGTCGAATACGGTGCTGCGCTGACTCAACAGTTGCGCTTGCATCATCGGGTCACTCTCATTGTTGTTATAGGTTGCGTCGGGCCAATCCAGGGCAGTGCTTGCAAGGGTGTGTCAGTGGAGTCACCTGTGGGAGCGAGCCTGCTCGCGAAAGGGCCATCAGCTTCAACATCAACGTTGACTGGCACTGCGCTTTCGCGAGCAGGCTCGCTCCCACAGGTTATCTCGTGGCCCGGTTCCGTTGTTCGAGGATATCAGTCCTCGAGCGCGCGGACCCGCTCGTGGCGTTGCTGCTCGTCGGGTTGCGCGGAGGTCTGCAAGGTGAAATCGAAGTCGATTTCGGCAAAACGACCGCTGACACCGTGCGCCGCTGCGCGCTGTGGATCGTCGCTGAAGGTGATTTTGGCAATCAGCTCGTCACGGGTGGCATAGGCGAAATCGTCGTGCAGGTATTGATCGCCATCGAGGTTGATCTGGGTGGTCAGGTGACGATGATCCGGCGCGGAAATGAAGAAGTGAATGTGCGCCGGCCGTTGACCATGACGGCCCAGTTGATCGAGCAATTGCTGGGTCGGACCGTCCGGCGGGCAGCCATAGCCCGACGGCACGATGCTGCGAAAGCGATAACGACCCTCGGCATCGGTGACGATACGACGACGCAGGTTGAACTCCGATTGAGCGGTATCGAAGTAGGAGTAAGTGCCGCCGGTGTTGGCGTGCCAGACATCCACTACCGCACCGGCCAACGGTTCGCCGGCGGTGTTCTTGACCTGGCCCTGCATGAACAGCACCACACCCGGATCGATGCCGTCATCCAGTCGCGCTTCGCCTTCCGACAGCGGCGCACCCGCCACGTACAGCGGGCCTTCGATGGTCCGCGGTGTGCCGCCAGCCTTGCCGGCCTGTTCATCTTCAGCGTCCATCAACAGATCGAGATAATGTTCGAGACCGAGCCCGGCCACCACCAACCCGGCCTCTTGACGCGCACCCAGCACGTTGAGGTAGTTGACGGCTTTCCAGAACTCTTCCGGGGTCACGGCCAGGTCTTCGATGATGTTCACCGAATCACGCAGGATGCGGTAGACCAAGGCCTTGACCCGCGGGTCGCCGGCCTCGTTATGCAGGCCGCTGGCCTCTTCGAGAAACTTTTGGACGCTGGCAGTGTGGGAAATCTTGACGTTCATTTTGGTGGGTTCCTCATCTTGTAATTATTAGCGTAGCGAACTGAACAGGCTGGGTTCAGCGGTCATCTTCGCGAATGGAAGAAGGATGCCGGCACATCGCATCGACCTCGATCGCCATGTATGGAAACAGCGGTAATTGCATGAGTAAGTCGTGCAGTTCCTGCACGCTGTCGACGTCGAAAACGCTGTAATTGGCATAGTGCCCGGCGATGCGCCACAGGTGACGCCACTTGCCTTGCTCTTGCAGGCGCTGGGCCAGGGCTTTTTCGTCAGCCTTCAGCTTCGCGGCTGCTTCGGGATTCATATCGACCGGCAGGTTCACGGTCATTTTTACGTGGAACAGCATAATGCTCTCCTCAGGCTTGATGAATGGCAGTGGACGTTTTGTCACGACGGAAGAACGCCAGACGTTCTTCATCGAGGTTCAGGCCCAGCCCCGGTGTTGTCGGCACGTGCAGCTCAAAATCGCGATAGACCAGCGGCTCGCTGAGAATGTCTTCAGTCAGCAGCAATGGTCCGAACAACTCGGTATCCCACGCCAGCTTATTCAGCGTGACAAAAGCATGGGCCGAGGCCAGGGTGCCGATGCCACCTTCGAGCATGGTGCCGCCATACAGGCCGATACCGGCCGCTTCGGCAATCGCAGCGGTTCGCAACACGGCGCGCGGGCCGCCGTTCTTGGCGATTTTCAGGGCGAACACCGAGGCCGCGCCTTCACGGGCCAGGTTGAACGCATCCTCCACGCATTCGATGGATTCGTCGGCCATGATTGGCGCCGGGCTCATGGCATTCAGGCGCGCCATGCCGGAGCGGTTATTGCGCGAGATCGGCTGTTCGATCAGGTCGATACCGTTGGTTCCCAGGATCCGACAAGCGCGCAGCGCGACCGCTTCATCCCAGGCCTGATTGACATCGACCCGCACACTGGCGCGGTCGCCCAAGGCTTTCTTGATTGCAATGACGTGGGCCAGGTCGCGGTTGACTTCACCGGCACCGATTTTCAGTTTGAAGATCCGATGGCGGCGCAGGTCGAGCATTTTTTCCGCTTCGGCGATGTCCTTGCCGGTGTCGCCACTGGCCAGGGTCCACGCCACTGGCAGGGCATCGCGAACGCGGCCGCCCAGCAACTCGCTGACCGGCAGCCCAAGGCGTTTGCCCTGAGCGTCGAGCAAAGCGGTTTCGATACCTGATTTAGCGAACGTGTTGCCCCGGATGCTGCGCTCCAGGCGCAACATCGCGGCATTCACGTTGGCGCTGTCCTGGCCCAGCAGCAGCGGCGCGAAGTGTTTGTCGATGTTGGTCTTGATGCTGTCAGGGCTTTCGTTGCCGTAGGCCAGGCCACCGATGGTGGTGGATTCGCCAATACCTTCAATGCCGTCGGCACAGCGCACGCGAATGATCACCAGGGTCTGGTTCTGCATGGTGTGCATCGCCAGCTTGTGCGGGCGGATGGTCGGCAGATCGACGATGATCGTCTCGATCGATTCAATGGCTGTTGCAAGCATGTCGATACCTGTCAGGTTCTTAAAGTTCTGGAACCGATTCTGGTACGGCTTTTTTCGGGAAGCCAATATAGAATTGGTCTGACTTGATACCTTTAAGGTATGCAACCGATTTGCGACTGGAGGCCCCATGGAACTGCGTCACCTGCGGTATTTTCAGGTGTTGGCTCAAACCCTCAATTTCACCCGTGCCGCTGAACTGCTGCACATCGCCCAGCCGCCACTGAGCCGGCAGATGCAGCAACTGGAGGATGAACTCGGGGTGTTGTTGCTGGAACGCGGGCGGCCGCTGAAGCTGACCGATGCCGGGCGGTTTTTCCATGAGCACTCCACCGCCCTGCTCGAGCAATTGAGCAAGGTGTGCGACAACACGCGACGGATCGGTCTGGGCGAAAAGACCTGGCTGGGCATCGGTTTTGCCCCGTCGACGCTCTACGGCGTGCTGCCGGAACTGATTCGCCGTTTGCGCAGCGGCGAGCCCCTGGAGCTTGAACTGGGGCTCTCGGAAATGACCACGCTGCAACAAGTGCAGGCGCTCAAGGCCGGGCGCATCGATATCGGTTTCGGCCGAATTCGCATCGACGACCCGGCGATCATCCAGACTGTATTGACCGAAGACCGACTGGTCGCCGCCCTGCCCGCCGGTCACCCATTACTGGCCGGGCCGATCAGCCTTCGCGAATTGGCAAAAGAACCCTTCGTGCTGTACCCCGGCAACCCGCGCCCGAGCTACGCCGACCATGTGATCGCGTTGTTCGAGTCCTATGGCGTGAGCATCCATGTGGCGCAATGGACCAACGAGCTGCAAACAGCCATCGGTCTGGTGGGAGCGGGAATCGGCGTCACCCTGGTGCCGGCCTCGGTGCAGTTGCTGCACCGCGACGACATTGGTTTCACGCCGTTGCTGGAAGACAACGCGACCTCGCCGATCATTCTCAGCAGACGCGTGGGCGACGTATCGCCGGGGTTGAATCATTGTTTGCAGATGATTGATGAACTGCAACCGCGGGCCTGATCCGCAATGCGACCTGCTTCAGCCGGCAAAGGCCCGGCGACCGGCGCGCATCTCGATGCGCAACTCGCCAATCAGATTGGCGATAGCGCGAATGCTGGTCAGCCGTTCGGGTGATACACCGGTAATCAACAGAACAATGCGCCCGGTGGCGGGTTCGTAGACTTTGATCCGTAACGTTCCGTCGGGATTCACTGTGCAGGCGCAGGAAAGCGGTTGAAAACCGGACTCGACAATGCGGCAAAGCTCAGGAACTGAAACCATGACTGGCGCCTCCGTGGCTGGTAATCGGATCCAACTTGCTCAGCATAGATGGGCTTTTCCCATCCTGCGCCCGCCAATGCTCAAAATAAGTGTTAGCTGTTTCTCACTTTGGCGACCTTTCAGTGAGAATCCGCACCCCAGATCCAATTCCAGAGCCCCGGTAACTCAACCGGCTGCGAACTGTCGCGAACAGTACGCGCCATGGCGGCCCGTTGCAGCGCTGCCGTGTCGTCGTAAAACGGCTTTTCCGCGGTTTTCACACCGGTCGCCTGTGCGCTGTCGAGGAGGATTTGCAGGTACTCCCGCGTATGCCGGGCGGTATAGCGATTGAGATCGTGGAACGTCACCACCACCGGAATCACCCCGTCCACCACCGGTAACTCGCCACGGGCGATGCGTTCTCGCACTTCGGACATTGTGCGCAAGAAGTGGGCCCGCCGCCGGGGGCTGGCGTTGAAGCCCCAGATCTTGCCGTCATTGGCGCTCAAGTCGGTCAGCAGCACATGCAGGCCGTGTTGCTGATAGGCCGCGAAGGTGCGCTTGTCGTAGTTCCAGAATGGCGGGCGCACCAGGGTCGGTGGCGCACCAGTGATCGCAGCGATGTCGGCGCTGCCGTTGGTGAGGGACTGTTCCAGTTCTTGCGGATCCAGGGATCGATGATTGGTGTGCCCGGGCGTGGCCGTGTGGAAGCCCAGGATCTGACCTTCGGCCTGTTCGCGGTGCATGACCTGGCGCCCTATTTCACTGCCGCCGGCTCGTGAGGCACGGGTCTGCACGAAGAACACCGCTTTGAGGTTCGGCTGCACCGGGTTCGTCGTCAGACTGTCGAGCACCGTCATCGTCGGATTCCAGAAACTCGAGGCGCTGGGACCGTCGTCGAAGGTCAGCAGAAAACGGATCGGTGGTTGCGCGCTCAGACGCTGTTCGGTCTGCGGCGTCATTTCGATGGGTGAAGCGATGCACCCCACCAGCCCTGTGGCGATGATGAGTGCAGAGAGAACCTTGACCAGCCGTTTCATGTTTTGCCCATTTATCCTTCGTCGGCCCCGCAGGTCGCTGCGGGCCGAGGTTGGATCAGGGTACACAGGGTTTGGTTCCAGTGCTGCCCGGCATCGTGGGTTACTGGGCAAACGCCTGCTGAAACGAGCTGTCGATAATTGGCGCAGTCGCCAACGCAGCCGGTAGCGCTTTTACCTTGAACAGGAAGTCCGCGGTGCTTTGCAGATCCTTTGCTGCCAGCGCATCCACCGGGCCAACGGTCATGTGAGCCTGGCGCAACCAATGGCGCGAAACGTTCTGGTCAAGGTTGGCTTTCTTCGCCCAGAGATCGGCGTACTCGTCGGTGTGGTTGTCGACCCAGGCCCGGGCCTTTTTCAGTCGCACCAGAAAGTCGGCAATGGCTTCGCGTTTGCTGTCGATCGACGGCGTCGAGGCCGCGATGGCGCTCAGGCCGGGCATCAGGTTCTTGGCGGTGAGGATCGGCCGGGCGCCGGAGAACAGAATTTGTTGGGAGATGTAGGGTTCCCAGACCGGGAACGCGTCAATGCTGCCCTGAGGCAACGCGGCGGCGGCATCGATCGGCATCAGTTTGATGAAGTCGACATAGTCTTCCGGCAGGTCGGCTTTTTCCAGGGCGCGCAGGGTCAGTTGCTGGCTCCAGGCACCGGGCCAGTAAGCGACTTTCTTACCCTTCAGATCGGCGATGGTTTTGACCGGCGAATCCTTGGGCACCAGCAAGGCGATGGTGTCGGGGTTCTGTCGCGACACACCGATCAGTTTCACCGGCGCCTGTTTGGCGGCGAGGAACAGAAACCCCGAATCGCCGAGAAAACCCAGATCCAGCGCACCGGTATTCAGCGCTTCAGCCAGCGGCGCGGCGGCCTGAAAGTGCTTCCAGTCGACGGTATACGGCGCGTCTTTCAGCACGCCCGATGCCTCCACCGAAGCGCGAACGTTGTAGTAGTTCTGATCACCGACATGCAAAACAACGGGCTCGGCGGCGTACGCCAATGGTGCGGCGAACAGTGCGCTGGTCAGCAGACTACGCACGAATCGGGACAGGTTCATCGGAGGCTCCTTGAGGGTCATTGCGATAGACCATAACGCTCTTACAAGAAGCTTTTGAAATTCGATTAATGCATAAGCTCATGACCCGCAGCGAACAGTGTTTGCCTGGTAACAGGGACTGAACAGACTGTTTCCTCCTGAACAGAGCAGCACGCATCAAAGCGTAGCAATTGGGTATTACACACAATCGTTGGAATGCGATCTGATTTAATAATCGCCCAATGAAAAAGCCCCACATTGATAGCGCGGGGCTTTTTTGTATGTGCAGCGCGGTCAAGGTTTCAGCGGACGTTCCTGGTCGCGATCTGACAGCTCTTTACCGTCGTCGGGGTGCTTCCAGTCCGGCGTCGAACGCCGTTGCCGCTCAATCTCTTCTTCCGTGGGTTCGTCATCCACATCTTCATCCGGATACGGACGCTTTGGATCATTAGCCATGCTCACCTCTCTTCCTGTAGGGGTCCTCTTTAAGCGTAGAACAATTTCGACGGGAACGACTTAGAGCCACCAACGCAGCAAAAAGAAGAACCCCATGCTCAACAACATGCTGAGCAACGTATTACGGGTGTAAAGCACCAGCCCCACCGCCACCAGCGAACTGATCAGGTACGGGTTATCCCACTGCAGATTCAGCTGCTTGTCCGGCATGAACACGATCGGCCCACAGATCGCCGTCAGCATGCCCGGCACCGCAAACCCCAGGAACTGCCGCGCATTGCTGCTCAAGCGCACGGGCAGCCGCGGCTCCAGAAACACATAGCGGTTGAGGAATACCAATAGCCCCATGCCGAAAATCACCGCCCAGACCATCATGTGCGTCCACCGTAGAATTTGTTGCAGATAAAGCCTGCGGTCATGCCCGCCAACCCCGACAGCACCAGCGCCGAGCCCCATTGCCAGTAGCTGAACAGCACCGAGCAGAACAACGACACCGCCACGCACACCACGGTCGGCACGTTCCGCACCACCGGGGTGATCAGGGCGATAAAGGTCGCTGCGATGGAGAAGTCCAGTCCCAGATGTTCCAGCCCCGGAATGCTGCTGCCCAGCACGATGCCGGCCAGGGTGAAGAGGTTCCAGGCGATGTAGAACGTCAGGCCGACACCCAGCGCGTACCAGCGGTTGAACTGTTGTTTGTCATGCGCACTGGTCAGGGCGAACAGCTCGTCGGTGAGCAAAAAACCGAGCCCCACACGCCAGCGCCCCGGCAATGGCGAAATCACCGAACGCATGCTCATCCCGTAGAGCAAATGCTGGGAGGTCAGCAGCAGCGTGGTCAGCAGAATCGAAAAGATCCCCGCACCGCCCTTGAGCATGCCGATCGCCACCAGTTGCGCGGCTCCGGCGAATACGATGCTCGACAACCCCTGGCCTTGCAGGGGCGTGAGATTGGCCTCGATGGCCATGGAACCGGCCAGAAGTCCCCAGGGCGCGGTCGCCAGTGACAACGGCATGATCGCCACAGCGCCGCGAAGAAAGGCATTGCGCGGCATGAGTGAATTGGACATAACGCTCTACAACCAGGGAAAGACCTCAGACTGTGCCAGCAGTCATGGTCGCTGGCTTGAACAATCTTGCGCACTTGTGCCGCGAACTTGTTCCACTCATCGGCTGCACGCTTGATTCACTACAGTAGTAGCAACATGATGGCGCAGTTTTTTCATCTTTGAGATCCGGCCCCCCTCATGAGCGCAATCGAAAGCGACAGCGACAGCGACAGCGACAGCGACAGCGACGTCTACAAAACCCTGCTTGAGTCGACCAAAGCAATCCCATGGCGGATCGACTGGAAGACCATGACTTTCAGCTACATCGGTCCGCAGATCGAGCGCTTGCTGGGCTGGAAGCAGGACAGTTGGGTGGGGGTCAATGACTGGGTCGAGCGCATGCACCCGGATGATCGCGACTACGTGGTGGAGTTCTGCGTCTCGCAATCGCGGGCGGGTGTGGATCACGAGGCGGACTATCGAGCGCTGACCCGCGACGGCGACTACGTGTGGATCCGCGATGTCGTGCACGTGGTGCGCAAGGACGGTGAAGTGGAAGCGCTGGTCGGTTTCATGTTCGACATCAGCGAGCGCAAGAAAACCGAAGAACACTTGAGTCGCCTGCAAAAGCAACTCGAAGAATATTCGTTCCAGGACGGACTGACCGGCATCGCCAACCGGCGCATGTTCGACACCGTACTGGAACGGGAATGGAGCAACGCTCAACGCACGGGATCACCGTTGTCGCTGCTGATCCTGGATATTGATTACTTCAAACAGTTCAACGACCACTATGGGCACATCAAGGGTGATGAATGCTTGCGGCGTGTCGCTCAGACCTTGTCCCTGGCGGCCAACCGGCCACGGGATTTCATCGCGCGGATCGGCGGTGAAGAGTTCGTCTGGCTGCTGCCGGAAACCGATGCCGAATCCGCAAGACTGGTGGCAAATAAATGCCTGCACCTGATTCGCCAGCAGCACATCCCCCACGAGTTTTCTGCGGTATCGAAGCGGCTGAGCCTGAGCCTGGGTGTCGGCACCACCACGGCATCGCTGCACGCGACGGCGCTGGAATTCGTCGAGCAGGTGGACAAGTTGCTCTACAAGGCCAAGCACAACGGCAGGATGCGTGCGGAGCTCGCTGATTTTCGCGATTGACGAAAGGCGTGCTCGCAGCGCCGAACAGCAGCAATCGATAGAGCACCAGCGACCCGCCCGGGTACCATGGAGCCATTCGCATAACGCGTCAGGGAGTCGACATGCTTTACCGAATCGCCGCCGACGGGCTGGTCCTGTTCCACCTGTTGTTCATTCTGTTCGTGCTGTTCGGCGGGCTGCTGGTGCTCAAATGGCGCCCCCTGATCTGGTGGCACCTGCCTGCGGCTGTGTGGGGCGTGTCGGTGGAAGTCTTCCACCTGACCTGCCCACTGACACAGTGGGAAAACCTCATGCGCGACGCGGCCGGGCAAACCGGTTACAGCGGCGGTTTCATCGAACATTACGTGTGGCCGGTCATTTACCCGGCGGGCCTGACGCCGGCAATTCAGCTGGGACTGGGCAGCGTGGTGCTGGCGATCAACGTGCTGGTCTACTTTAGATTGATCAGGCTGTGGAAGTTACGTCGGGCCACCTGAACCCGATTCAAGGATTGCGCCCATGTTAACGATTGAAGGTCTCACCTGGCTGGAAGCCATCCGGGCAGTTGGCAGCCTTGTTTGAATTCAATTGGCAATGACGCTCATGTTCCGGCCACTGGCCTTGGCCACGTAGAGCGCCTTGTCGGCGGCGCCCACCAGGTCGTTGGGCTGGGCTTGTGACGCCGGATTGTAAGCGGCGACCCCCAGGCTGACCGTCACCGTGCCTTCAGCCCCTTCACTGTGCCGGATGCCGGCCAGCTGAACCGCGCGACGGATTTTTTCCGCCACCAGAAACGCTCCCACGTAGTCGGTCCCCGGCAGTACCACCGCAAACTCTTCGCCGCCATAGCGGGCAGCCAGGTCGCCGGGGCGCTTGATGTTGTCCCTGATGATCGTGCTGATGTTGCGTAAACACTCATCGCCGGCCACATGGCCGTAAAGATCATTGAAGCTTTTGAAGTGATCGACATCGATCATCAGCAGTGCGAGGTGGGTCTGGTTGCGCCTGGCGCGGCCCATTTCGGCGAGGATGAACAGATCGAACTGACGCCGGTTGGACAGCCCGGTCAGTGCGTCCTCCAGCGCCAGCAACTCAAGACTGCGGTTGACCTCGATGAGTTTTTCCTGCGCATCCAGCAATACGCCCTGCACGTGATTTTGCTGCTTCATGAGGCGAATGAGGCGATAACCGAGGACGCCCAGAAACCCCAGGAACAACGCGACGATCCCGGCACTCAGCAGTACCTCCTTACGCCAGGCGGCCAGGACTTCATCTTTATTCAGCGCCGCAAAGATGATCAGCGGATAACCGTCGACCCGGCGAAAACCGACCACCCGCTCGACCCCATCCACATAGGACGGGACCGTTGCCGTGCCTGAATCGCCCTTGGGCAACAGTTGCGTAAACAGCGGCCCCTTGGCGACGCTGGTGCCGATTTCAGTTTCTTTGAACGGCCGGCGAACGACGATGGTGGCGTCGTCGGCGATCAGGTTGATCACGCCGTTATGGCCCATGTCGATGCTGTCGTAGAGCCCGAGGAAATGGTTGAGATAAATCGTTGCCAACGCCACACCGGCAAACCGGCCATCCGGATGATTGACGCGACGGGACACCGTCATGATCCACTCACCGCTCGAACGGCTCTTGATCGAAGGGCCGATGTGGGGACCGCGGTCGGGATGATCGCGATGGAAGATGAAATATTCACGATCGGAGTTGTTGGCATCGGGCACCACGGCGCCGTTGGAATTGGCAACCCAGCGCCCTTCTTCGTCAAAGATAAACAAGCCATGGAGCTGGCTCAACTCACTGCGCTGGGTCTTGAGCAACCGCTCCAGCCGGGGTACCCGGGACGGATCGATGCCGTCGTTTTCGAGACGATCCACCAGGGTCAACAGCAACGTATCGGCTTGCTTGATCGACGCCTGCGCTTGCGAGGCCAGCGTCTGAGCCAGGTTGGCCATCGCCACTTCTTTGTCGTGCAGATGGTACTGGCGCGAGTTCCAGGCTTCCCAAATCACGATAGCCGTCATGGACAGGCACACCGCGACCAGCAGAATCACCGCAGAACGAACCTTGAGTGTGACCCCGGTTTGCTCGGCGACCCAAGACACGCCATGGCGGGATTGTTCGATTTGGTTGTTAACGGACGGATGACCCATGACGCTCCCTGAATATTGATCACAGGGCGAATCTTCCCGTTCGCCCTTTTTATGACCCCTGACGGGTATGAGCCGCCTGGTGGAGGCGACTATGCCTCATCAAACACCCGATAGGTGATTTGCGCGAGAACTAATCTCACCTCCGGTTCGCCCAGGCTGCGGTTCAGCGTTTGTCGTTACTTGAGGCTTCCCGCTAAAAACTGCTGCAACCGCTCGCTTTCAGGCTTATCCAGAACAGTAGACGGTGCCCCTTGTTCTTCAACCCGCCCCTGATGCAAAAACATCACATGGTTCGACACCTGCCGGGCAAACGCCATTTCATGGGTGACCACCACCATCGTCCGGCCCTCTTCGGCCAGCTGCTGCATGACCTTGAGCACCTCACCCACCAGCTCGGGGTCCAGGGCGGAGGTCGGTTCGTCGAACAGCATCACTTGCGGTTCCATGGCCAGCGCACGAGCAATGGCGACACGCTGTTGCTGGCCGCCGGACAGCTGGACCGGATACTGCGTCTCGACCTTTGCCGGCAAACCCACCTTGGCGAGGTAATGCCGCGCCCGCTCCAGAGCCTGCGCCCGGCTGACACCCAGCACGCTCATCGGGCACTCGATGATGTTTTCCAGCACCGTCATGTGGCTCCACAGATTGAAGTGCTGGAACACCATCGACAGCTTGCTGCGCATGACCTGCAACTGCGCGGGATCGACCGCACACAGATCCCCCCTCGAATTCTTGCGGGTGAGCAGCTCTTCGGCATTGACGATGATGCGCCCGGCGGACGGCTGTTCGAGATGGTTGATACAGCGCAAGAAGGTACTTTTTCCCGACCCCGAAGAGCCGATGATGCTGATCACGTCACCCGCCCTGGCCTTGAGTGAGACACCCTTCAATACCTCATGGCTGCCGTAGTTCTTATGCACATCTTCAACGATCAATTTATACATTCGAGCATGTCCAGTTAGGGGTCAGTGCGTCCGCGGTTTGAGGTAGCCGAGCCAATGCAGTTCGCCGCGACGAAACAGCCAGATCAGGAAAAACGCGCTGCCGGCATACAGCACCCCGGCGATCCCGAACGCGGCAAAGGATGCATAGGTCGCCGAGTTGACGTCCCGGGCAATCTTCAGCAGATCGGGGACCGTGGCGGTAAATGCCACCGAGGTGGAATGCAGCATCAAAATCACTTCATTGCTGAAAAACGGCAGGGCCCGACGCAACGCCGACGGCAGGATGATCCGGCGATAGAGGGTGAACCGGCTCATCCCGTAGGCGCTGGCGGCCTCGATTTCGCCGTGGGGAGTCGCCCGGATGGAACCGGCGAAAATCTCGGTCATGTAGGCGCAGGTATTGAGCGCGAACGCCAGCACCGTGCAGTTGAACCCGTCACGGAAAAACGCGTTGAGAAAGTCCTGGGAACGCACCACGTGCAAGCTGTACACCCCGGTGTAGAAAAACAGCAGCTGGATGTACAACGGGGTGCCGCGAAACACGTAGGTGTAGCACCAGACCGGCAGACGGATCAGCGGGCTGCGGCTGACGCGGGCAATCGACAACGGCACCGCGAGCAGGAAGCCCGCCACCACCGAAAGAATGAGCAGCCACAAGGTCACTGCCAACCCGGAAAAGTGTGGCCCGTCACTCCACAGATACGCCTGCCAGTAGTTTTCGAGAATGCCGGTCATAGCGCAGCCTTCCTGACACCCACCGAATAGCGGTGCTCAAGCCACATCAAGACAACGTTGGACACCGTGGTGATGGCGAGGTAGATCAGGCCGCCGACCAGCGTGAAATAGAAGAACTGCAGGGAGCCCTTGCCCGCATCCTGCGTGGCTTTGATGACATCCGTCAGGCCGATGATCGATACCAGCGCGGTCGACTTGATCAACACCTGCCAGTTGTTGCCAATGCCCGGCAGTGCGTGACGGAGCATTTGCGGGAACAGGATTTTGCGAAAGGTTTTGCCACGGGTCATGCCGTAGGCCCTTGCCGCTTCGATCTGGCCAGCCGGG
This sequence comes from Pseudomonas sp. BF-B-26, assembly GCF_019956495.1. Classification (NCBI taxonomy): domain Bacteria; kingdom Pseudomonadati; phylum Pseudomonadota; class Gammaproteobacteria; order Pseudomonadales; family Pseudomonadaceae; genus Pseudomonas; species Pseudomonas sp. BF-B-26. Next base: position 34,735 of record NZ_JAHBDP010000100.1, read on the forward strand.
ACCGCCTGGAAGGCGCCGCGAAACGTCTCGGTAAAGTAAGCCCCGTAGATGAAAGCCAGGGTGATGACGCCGGCCAGAAACGGGTCGATGTCGATCTGAGCGATGCCCAGCCAATCGGTCATTCGGTTGAGCAGCATTTGCAGGCTGAAGAACAGCAACAGCATGATCACCAGGTCCGGCATGCTGCGAATCACCGTCGTATAACCGGTGGCCAGCGTTCGCAGCAAACGGTTGGAGGACAACTTGGAACTGGCGCCGAGCAGCCCGGCCAGGACCGCGATCAACAATGACCATAACGCCAGTTTGATAGTGGCCAGGGTGCCCAGCAGGATCTGCGGGCCAAAGCCTTCCAGAAGCATTTCACTCTCCTTGTTCTTATTAGGTCGAGGTGAAGGGGGATGCTGCGATGAAGCGGCCAGGCGACCGCCCTGCTTTCAAAGGTCGAAGGGGTGTTACTTCGCGCCGTAGACGTCGAAATCGAAGTACTTTTTATTGATCCGCGCGTAAGTGCCATTGGCGAGAATCGTCGCCAGGGCTTTGTTCAAGTCTTCGCGTAACTCGACATCGCTCTTGCGCAAACCGATGCCGTCACCGACGCCGAAAAAGGCTGGGTCATCCAGAGTGGCGCCGGCAAATTCATAGTCCTTGCCCTGCGCGGTGTTGAGGAAGCCGTAGCTGGCTTGAATGGCCCCTTGCAACGAGGCATCGAGTCGGCCCACCACCAGGTCTGCATACACCTGGTCCTGATTTTGATAGGAGAGCACGTCGATGCCTTTCGAACCCCAGACGGCTTTGGCAAACGCCTCCTGAGTCGAACCCTGCTCCACGCCAATGCGTTTGCCCTTGAGCGATTCGAGGGTGGGCAGCAGGCCCGATCCACGTTTGACGACCAACCGGGCCGGCGCATTGGAGACCTTGTCGGTGAACGCAATCTGTTCCAGGCGCTTGGGCGTCACGGTCATCGACGACGCCACCGCATCGAACTTGCGCGCCAGCAGCGCCGGGATCATCCCGTCCCAGCTGCTTTCAACCCAAATGCAGCGGGCCTTCAACTCGGCACACAGCGCCTCGGCGATGTCGACCCCGAAACCGGTCAGTGTGCCGTCCTGGTTCTTGTATTCCAGCGGTGGATACGTGGGGTCGACCCCCAGTTTCAGGACTTTGCCAGACCAGTCGGCCGCGCCGGCCAGACCAGACGCCGTCAACAACACCAATGAAACAGCCGCAATCATCTTGTTCATTATTTTTGTTCCTCTCAGGCCCAACGAAAATACGACGACTCAACCCAGAAAACGCTCGACCAACCTGACCCAGTAACTCGCACCGATCGGCAGGCAGGCATCATTGAAGTCGTAGCCGGGGTTGTGCAGCAGACACCCGCTATCACCCTCGCCATTGCCGATCACCAGGTAACTGCCGGGGCATTTTTCCAGGACAAAGGCAAAATCCTCACTCGCGGTGAAGGGCCGCAAATCGTCGATCAGTTGCCCTTCTCCCAGCCAGTCGCGAGCGACTTCACGGGCAAACGCGGTGGGCTCGGGATGGTTAATCAATACCGGATGACAATGCTGATAATCGATGTAGGCCCGGGCGCCGAAGCTGGCCGCCTGACCGTTTACCAATTCGGTAATCCTGACTTCGAGCAAGTGGCGAACCTCGGGGGTCAGGGCACGCACGCTCAGGCTCATCTCGGCGCTGGACGGAATGACGTTCGAAGCGCTTCCGGCATGCAGGGAACCCACCGTGATGATCGCCATTTCCTGCGGATTGACGTTGCGCGAGACGATGCTTTGCAGGGCGATCACGATCGAGGAGCAGACCAGCACCGGGTCGACCGCCTTGTGCGGCACCGCGCCATGGCCACCGTTGCCGATGATTTTGATATTCACCGTATCGGCAGACGCCATGAACGGACCGCTGTAGAACCCCAGATGTCCGACGGGATAACCCGGCACGTTGTGCATGGCGAAGATCGCATCACACGGGAACCGTTCGAGCAGGCCGTCCTCGAGCATTTTCCGGGCACCGCCCAGGCCTTCTTCGGCCGGTTGAAAAATCAGATTCACCGTGCCGTTGAACGTCCGGGTCTGCGCCAGGTGTTTAGCGGCGGCGAGCAGTGTTGCCGTATGGCCGTCGTGGCCGCAGGCATGCATGACGCCGTCGATGCGGCTGGCATAGGGCAAACCGGTGGTTTCCTGAATTGGCAGTGCATCCATGTCGGCGCGCAGACCAATGGACCGCCCCTCGCCATTTCTCAGGGTGGCGACGACGCCGGTCTTGCCCACGCCAGTGCTGACCTCAAACCCCCACTGCGTCAAACATTCTGCCACCCGCTCGCTGGTGGCGAATTCTTCAAAACCCAACTCGGGGTGCGAGTGAAGGCTGTGGCGCAACGCGATCATTTCCTCTTGGATGGCTGCAATACCCGGCAAGACTGGGTCGGCGATCATTGTTGTATTCCTTCGATAAGACCTGAGCGGTTGCTGAGTCGGATCTTAGGGAACGGGCTCTGGGCTGGGGAGGCCCAGTTTGGTTATGATGACAACCATGAGTTGTCACCAGGGTGAGCAGATGAAACTCCATCAATTACAAGCACTGATTGCCAGCGCCGAAACCGGCAGCATCCGCGCCGCCGCGCGTTCGCTGGACATCTCCCAGGCCGCCGTGACCAAAGCATTGCGCGAACTGGAAACCAGTCAGCAGTTACCGCTGTTCACCCGAACCCCTAGCGGCCTGAACTTCACGGAATACGGCAAAGTATTGCTGACCCACGCCCGACTCGTGATCAAGCAACTGGAGCATGCACAAACCGAGCTCGATCACATGCGTGGCAAGGCCCAGGGGCGGCTCTGTGTCGGGGTCACGCCCTGGATCGCCCTGACCTTCTTGCCCGAGGTGGTCCTGGCGTTTCGCGAGCGCATGCCGCAAATCCGCCTGGAGCTGTACGAAAGCCTGATGGCCGTGGCCCAGCCGTTGTTGCGTGATGGCAGCATGGATTTTGCCATTGGTCAGTTGCACCCGGCGCAATCGACCCAGGAGTTTGCCTGCGAAACCTTGCTCGATTACCAGACATCGGTGCTGGTCCGTCAGGGTCATGCCCGGCAGGACGCTCGGTCAATCCATGAGTTACTGGAGCAGAACTGGACGCTGAACTACGCGCCGGACGGACACGACGGGCTGATGCAGGCGCTGTTCTGGAAACACGGTGCGCAGATCGATGAGAACCGAATCGTTCGGGCTCATTCACTGGCCATCCTGCAGATGATGGTCGAACGGGCCGACATGTGCACCTGGGGCCCGTCCATCGTGAGCGTCGCCCCGCCCTTCCTCGGCCGGGTGGTTGCCCTGCAACTGGCCGAGCAGTTCGAACCCCGGCAGCTGAGCATAGTGACCCGCCGCAATGGTTCCTTGAGCAATGCCGCGCTGTGCTTTACCGACTGCCTGTTGCAGGTCATTCGACGCCATGCCCGCTCGGCCAAAAAAGAAGACCGGGAACTGTTTGAAACCCTGCGCCTACGGGTTTAAGCGCCATAACACGATCCGTGTAGGTTTGCGTTGCGGCTGAAATGGCTTAACTGATCGGCATTAGATCCAATGCTTTAGCGTGGCGTCTGCTTCACGGCCTCGATCCAGGCCGGATTCAATTGCATCTGATCAGTCCCGATGCCCAGCGCTTCCATCCGCGCCTTGTGCTGATCCATCTCGCGGGTCAATTGGCTGTGATCACTGGAGTTGCCGTCCAACTCGTGCATCTGGCTCAAGCCCAGATGGTAGAAACGCAGCAGCTTCATGGCCGTCGGATCCTCCTTCTCCACCGCCGCCGTCACCTGATGCATGACGTTGGTGATGCTCATCAGGCTGCGCTTGAGCTGCCAGCCGTAAACCGCCGGGGCCATCCATGGCTGGGTCCAGAACATGCCGCGCATCAGCCCTGCCATCAGCAGCACCGACACAAACACGCCGCCGACGTTAAATCGCAGATTGTCGCCACCGGGTTCGCCGAACAGCGCCACCGCCGTGGTGGACAACACCATCGCCAGGGCCAGGAAAATCAAGGCTATGATTATCGTGCTGCGTCGCGTCTGGCTTCGATAGCGTTCGGGGTTCTGCGGCTGGATTTCGAACATCGCGACGGGGTTCCTTGAGGGCATGGGTAAAAAGGCTGCGGGGCATTATCGCCTCTGCAGGGGATTTAGCTATGCTGGGGCTCCTTTTCATCTTTTCATCGTCAAACGGGGAAATGGCGATACAGCGCAGTTCGTGCCATCTTCTTTCATGGATACATACTATTCGGATGCCATTTGCCTGTATGAATGGCATCGTTTTAAGGATCATTGAATGACCCAACGACAAGTAATCAACGCCTCGGTCAGCCCAAAAGGCAGCCTGGAAACCCTTTCTCAACGTGAAGTACAGCAACTGAGCGAAGCCGGATCCGGCAGCACCTACACCTTGTTCCGCCAGTGCGCCCTGGCCATCCTCAATACCGGCGCCCATGTCGATAACGCCAAAACCATTCTCGAAGCCTACAAGGACTTCGAAATCCGCATTCACCAGCAGGACCGCGGCGTACGCCTGGAACTGCTGAACGCCCCGGCCGACGCCTTCGTCGATGGCGAAATGATCGCCAGCACCCGGGAAATGCTCTTCAGCGCCCTGCGCGACATCGTCTACACCGAAAACGAACTCGATGCCCAACGCATCGACCTGAGCACCTCCCAGGGCATCAGTGACTACGTGTTCCACCTGCTGCGCAACGCCCGCACCCTGCGCCCCGGCGTAGAGCCGAAGATCGTGGTGTGCTGGGGCGGCCACTCGATCAACACCGAAGAATACAAATACACCAAGAAAGTCGGCCACGAACTGGGCCTGCGCAGCCTCGACATCTGCACCGGGTGTGGCCCTGGTGTGATGAAAGGCCCGATGAAAGGCGCGACCATCGCCCACGCCAAACAGCGTATCCATGGCGGCCGCTACCTCGGCCTGACCGAGCCGGGCATCATCGCCGCCGAAGCGCCCAACCCGATCGTCAACGAACTGGTGATCCTGCCGGACATCGAAAAACGTCTAGAAGCCTTCGTCCGCGTCGGCCACGGCATCATCATTTTCCCGGGCGGCGCCGGCACGGCCGAAGAGTTCCTGTACCTGCTCGGCATCCTGATGCACCCGGACAACGCAGGCCTGCCCTTCCCGGTGGTCCTCACCGGACCGAAACATGCCGCGCCGTATCTGGAGCAACTGGATGCGTTTGTCGGCGCCACCTTGGGTGAAGCTGCGAAGCAACACTACGAGATCATCATCGACGACCCGGCTGAAGTCGCGCGTCAAATGACTGAAGGTCTGAAAGCGGTCAAACAGTTCCGCCGCGAGCGCAATGACGCGTTCCATTTCAACTGGCTGCTGAAGATCGACGAAGGCTTCCAGCGCCCGTTCGATCCAACCCACGAAAACATGGCCAACCTGAAACTGAGCCGCAACCTGCCGGCCCACGAACTGGCCGCCAACCTGCGCCGCGCGTTCTCCGGCATCGTCGCCGGCAACGTCAAGGACAAGGGCATCCGCCTGATCGAAGAGCACGGGCCGTACCAGATCCGTGGCGACGCGGCGGTGATGCAACCGCTGGATCAACTGCTAAAGGCCTTCGTTGCCCAACACCGGATGAAACTGCCAGGTGGCGCGGCGTATGTGCCGTGTTATCAAGTGGTCGCGTAGCAGGCCATCCCCCCCCTGTGGGAGCGGGCTTGCTCGCGAAGGCGGTGTGTCAGTCGACATTTATAG
>NZ_JAHBDP010000101.1:0-40085 GCF_019956495.1 Pseudomonas sp. BF-B-26
CATTCAACATGGATGTCGAATGTGAAGGCCGCTTCGCGAGCAAGCCCGCTCCCACATTTGGATCTGACAAGACCGGGGGGTTATTCCTTGGATTTGCTGATGATATTGCCCGCATGCAGCCCGCATTCTTTCTGCGTCGCTTCTTCCCACCACCAACGACCTTCGCGCTCGTGCTGGTTCGGCAACACCGGACGGGTGCAGGGTTCGCAGCCGATGCTGATGAACCCGCGTTCGTGCAGGCTGTTGTACGGCAGCTCCAGCATGCGGATATAGCCCCAGATCTCTTCACTGGTCATTTGTGCCAGCGGGTTGAATTTGTACAGGGTGCGTTCCGGGGTGGAGAACGCGGTGTCGATTTCCAGCACCGCGACGGCGCTGCGAGTGCCAGGGCTCTGATCCCGACGCTGGCCGGTGGCCCAGGCCTTCACTCCCGAGAGCTTGCGACGCAGTGGCTCGATCTTGCGGATGCCGCAGCATTCGCCATGGCCGTCCTTGTAGAAACTGAACAGGCCTTTTTCCTTCACGAAAGGTTCTAGCTTGGTGTAGTCCGGCGACACCAGTTCGATGTCGATCTTGTAGTGTTCGCGCACCTGATCGATGAAGCGGTAGGTCTCGGGGTGCAAGCGGCCAGTGTCGAGGCTGAACACTTTGACGTTCTTGTTCAGCTTCCAGGCCATGTCTACCAGCACCACGTCTTCGGCGCCGCTGAAAGATATCCACAGGTCATCGCCAAACTCGGCGAACGCGAGTTTCAGGATGTCCTGGGCGGATTTGTTGGCATAGGTCGTGGCGAGTTCCACGACGTCGAACGTTGGGCTCATCAGGGCGGCTTCCTACAGGTCGGTGGCGCTGGGCGCTCTATATGGCCCTGATGGTAACAAAAACCTACGGCACCTGGCGCGCCCTCTGCGTTGCGCAGGCTTGCCTGAGTCGCTAGAGTTCGGCAGTCCTTTTGCTCGCTCGACTCAATAATCAATACAAATGGGAGTGTCTTGTGGAAATTGCCTGTCTGGATCTTGAAGGTGTACTGGTCCCGGAAATCTGGATCGCCTTCGCCGAAAAAACCGGGATCGAGTCTCTGAGGGCTACCACCCGGGACATCCCCGACTACGACGTGCTGATGAAGCAGCGTCTGCGGATTCTCGACGAGCACGGCTTGAAACTCACCGACATCCAGGAAGTGATCGCCACGCTCCAGCCGCTGGACGGCGCCATCGAGTTCGTCAGCTGGCTGCGTGAGCGCTTTCAGGTGGTGATTCTGTCGGACACGTTCTACGAGTTCTCCCAGCCGTTGATGCGTCAACTGGGCTTCCCGACCTTGCTCTGCCATCGTCTGATTACTGACGATTCCGGTCGGGTGACGAGCTATCAATTGCGTCAGAAAGATCCCAAGCGTCAGTCGGTTTTGGCGTTCAAGAGCCTTTACTACCGAGTGATCGCGGCGGGGGATTCCTACAACGACACCACGATGTTGGGTGAGGCGGATGCGGGGATTCTGTTCCATGCGCCGGACAATGTGATTCGCGAGTTTCCGCAATTCCCGGCGGTGCACAGCTTTGAGGAGCTGAAGCAGGAATTCATCAAGGCTTCCAACAGGGCCTTGAGTTTGTAGTCATCAAATAGGGCCTCATCGCGGGCAAGCCACGCTCCCACAGGTTTTGTGTCGAACCACAATTGTGCGATCAACACAAAACTTGTGGGAGCGGGCTTGCCCGCGATGCTTTTAGAGGTTTTGCAGGGTATCGAGCAACACCTTCACCTTGGTAATCGATTCCTGATACTCGGCCTGCCACTCCGAGTCCGCGACGATCCCGCCACCGCCCCAGCAACACACCTGCCCATCTTTCACCAACAAGCTGCGAATCGCGATCGAACTGTCCATTTCGCCACGCACGTCCAGATACAGCAAAGACCCGCAGTACAACCCGCGCCGGGTCGGTTCCAGCTCGTCGATGATTTGCATTGCGCGAATTTTTGGTGCCCCGGTAATCGAGCCGCCAGGGAAGCTGCCAGCGATCAGGTCCAGGGCGTCCCGGTCATCCGCCAGTTCTCCGGTCACGCTGCTCACCAGGTGATGCACGTTCGGGTAGCTTTCCAGGCTGAACAACTCCGGCACCCGCACCGACCCAATACGGCAAGTACGGCCGAGGTCATTGCGCAGCAGGTCGACGATCATCAGGTTTTCCGCGCGGTCCTTGGGGCTGGCCAGCAGTTCGGCGGCGTTTGCCGCATCTTCGGCAGCGGTCAGTCCGCGAGGGCGGGTGCCTTTGATCGGGCGGGTTTCCACATGGCGTTCGCTGACTTTGACGAAGCGTTCTGGCGACAGGCTCAACACTGCACCGCCGTCGGGCAGGCTCTGAAAACCGGAAAACGGCGTCGGACATGCCGCCCGCAGCGCGCAATACGCGGTCCATGGATCGCCCTGGCACTGAGCGCGGAAACGCTGGGCGAAATTGACCTGGTAACAGTCGCCGGCCTGGATGTACTGCTGAATGCGTTCCAGCGCGTGGCGATACTCGTCAGCGCTCAGGTCGGCTTTCATCGGGGCTTTCAACTTGAAAGGCTCGACTGCTTCAGCCGTGGGCTCACTGAATAGCGTGATCAGACGCTGACGTTCGCTGTCGATCAGCGACGGGTGGAATACCAGCTGACTTGTACTCAGTTGGTGATCGCTGATCAGTGCCCAGTCATACAGCCCGAAATGTGCGTCGGGCAATTGCAGATCATCCTGCGCCTGACTCGGCAGGTTTTCCAGATGCCGACCGAAGTCGTAGCTCAGGTAACCGATGAGGCCGCCAGCGAAGGGCAAATCGTAAGGAACAGCCGCTTCACCGAGTCGTGTCAGATTGTCGCGAAGGCGTTGCAGGAAATCGCTGCCGCTTTCGTCAGGCAATACGGCTATTTGCTCCAGCGGCCAGGCACTGAGCAGGTCATAACGTCCACGCTCGGCGCTCGGCCGACCACTGTCGAGCAGCACGGCACCAGGGGCATGACGAATCGCCGCGAAGTACTCGGCGGGGTTGGCGCAATAGGGGAGCGGGTGTACGGAACAGGTCAACATGGGCGGGGCAGATCAGCCATCGAGGCGGGGGTGGCGATTGTAGTCTTCTCGGGGAATTGCTCCTAGAGGGGATGTCGGGGATTGCTAGATTGGAGACAGGGTTGAGGGCGGTGGTGATTGGGAGTCAGTCTTCGCGAGCAAGCCCGCTCCCACATTTGGAATGCATTCCCCTGTGGGAGCGGGCTTGCTCGCGAAGGGGGCGACTCGGTTTTGGATCAGCCCTCAACCGCCGGAATATGCCCAAACATCTCCTGAACAAACTCAACTCGTTCCCGCACCGTCTCAACAACCCCGCGAGCCTTCAACTCTTCCAGCCGCGCTTCAACCGCGTGGGTGCGCAATGTCAGCCCGCAATCATTGGCAATCTGAATGTTCAGCCCAGGCCGGGCGTTGAGCTCAAGAATCAGCGGCCCTTTTTCCTGGTCCAGCACCATGTCGACACCGATGTAACCCAGCCCGCACAGCTCATAGCAGCCGGCGGCAAGTTTCATGAAGCCGTCCCAGTAGGGCAGTTGCACGCCATCCACCGCGTTGGTGGTGTCTGGGTGTTTGTTGATGATGTTGTTCAGCCAGGTGCCGCGCAACGTCTGCCCGGTCGCGAGGTCGACACCGACGCCGATGGCGCCCTGGTGCAGGTTGGCCTTGCCGCCGGACTGGCGCGTCGGCAAGCGCAGCATGGCCATCACCGGGTAACCCATGAGCACGATGATGCGGATGTCCGGCACGCCTTCATAGCTGATGCTTTTGAAAATCTGGTCCGGGATCACCCGGTATTCGATCAGCGCGCGGTCGCGGTGCCCGCCCAGGGAATACAGGCCGGTGAGGATGCTCGAGATATGGTGCTCGAGTTCCTCATGGTCCATGATCTTGCCGGAGACTGTGCGATAGCGCCCCTCGAACCGGTCGGCAACCACAATGATGCCGTCACCGCCCGCGCCCTGGGCCGGTTTGATCACGAAGTCGTTGCGCCCGCCGATGATCTCGCCGAGGTTGTCGATTTCTTTTTCGGTAGAGATCACGCCGTACAGTTCCGGCACATGAATGCCGGCGGCGATGGCGCGTTCCTTGGTGATGATCTTGTCATCGACAATCGGGTACAGACTGCGCTTGTTGTACTTGAGCACGTAGTCCGCGTTACGCCGATTGATCCCCATGATGCCCCGGGCTTCCAGGGCCTTCCAGGTTTTCCAGAAGCCGAACATCAGGCGTCAGCCTTCTTCAGGAAGGCCTTGAAACGCACCAGTTCGGTCAGGCGGTAGCCGCGATAGCGACCCATGGCCAACATGAACCCCACCAGGATCAACAGTGTCGCCGGGAAGGTGAACACGAAGTAAACCAGCTCTGGAACGCTCATGATCAGGTGCGCCAGCGACGCGGCGAACAGCGTACCGATCGCCACTTTCATGGCATGGCCGGAGCCGCGTTCTTCCCAGGTAATCGACAGGCGTTCGATGGTCATGGTCAGAATCACCATCGGGAACAGCGCCACCGACAACCCGCGTTCCAGACCGAGTTTATGGCTGAAGAGGCTGATCGCCGCGATCAGCACCACCACGAAAGTCAGCACCACCGACAGCCTCGGCAGCATTTGCAGCTTCAAGTGTTCAAGGTAGGAGCGCAGCGACAGGCCCAGCGCCGTGATGATCGTAAACAGCACGATACCGAAGCCGAGCTGGGTTTCCCGGAACGCCAGGGCGATCAGCACCGGGGTAAAGGTGCCGAGGGTCTGAATGCCGATCAGGTTGCGCAGGATCAAAATCACCAGCACACCGATCGGGATCATCACCATGATCATGAAGGTCTGCTGGGTTTCCAGCGGCAGGCCGTACAGCGAGTATTCGAGGAAGTTGGCGTCGGTGTTTTCGTCGGTCAGCTTGGCCAGGCGAATCGCGTTCATTTCGCTGTTGTTCAGGCTGAAGGTCACGTTGGCCTTCTTGCCGCCATCGACGGTGATCAGGTTGTCGTCGCCGGTCCACCACAACAGGCGATCGGTCGGCAGGCCCTGTTCACCTGTTTCCGGGTTGAAGTACAGCCAGTCGGTGCCGTTGAAACTGCGCAACCACAGTTCCGGCGTTTGCGGTTGGTCGGCCACCAGACGAATGGTGTGGACCTTTTCTACTGGCACGTGCGCGATGGACAGCACCAGCTCGACGATTTTCGCCTTGTGCCCGGGGGACGGATCGCCGCCCAGCAACAGCTTCACATTGTCGTCGTTGAGATTGTTGACACGCTTGATGGCTTCGCCGATGAAGGTTTCGACGTCGGCTGAGTGTTGGCGGATCGGTGCGAGCAGGGCTTCGGCGGCGACTTTTTCCGCGCCTTCGACGGCGATGCTGTCACGGAAGGTCGGCCCTTTGACCTTGGATTTTTCACCGGTGTAGCGCTTGGTCAGCACCAGGCGGTAATAAAGCGTTTGATTGCCTTTGGCCCGACGTGCCGACCAGGTGACTTTGCGGTTGCCGTCGGCACGGTTCACGGCCACGCCGTAGTTATTGGAAATGAAGCTCTCGTTGAGGCTGACGTAATCACGGCTCAGCGGTGGCACGAACATCTGGATCTTGACCGGGTCCTTGGTGCTGGCGACGAACTCGACTTTGGCGTCGATGTTCCACAAGTCGTCGGTGGCGTCTTCGGTCACGGGGATGCCGAGCACGAAGATCTGATAGGCCGTGACTGAAATACCCAGCACCACCAGGATGGCGATCAGGAATTTCAGGTGAAGGGTAAGAGAGCGCATTGGAATTACTCTGCGGTATGAGCGTCGGTGGCGCAGGCGGGTTTGCCAGCAGCGTATTTAAGACTGGGGTCGACCAGCGCATCGAAGCGTTTCAGCGCTTCGGAGCCGATCAGGAGCGGGTATTGGAAGGCGCTGCGGTCGGTCAAGTTCACTTCGATACTGCGTAAAGCCGAACCCATGCAGATATTCAGCTCGATCACCGGACGGGCGGTGTATTTCTTGCCTTCTTCCGGGTCGTAGTCGCCGGCCCTGCGCTTGATCTTGCTGACGCGGGCCAGTGGCCGTTCGATCGGATGCGAATGCGCAGCGTCGATGGCCAAATAGAAGCGCACCCAGGATTCGCCATTGCGTTTGAAACGTTTGATGTCACGGGCACTCAGGGAAGCGGTTTTCGCCCCGGTGTCGAGTTTGGCGGCGACTTCCAGGTTGATGCCGTCCAGGGAGGCGTACTCGTTGAGGCCGTAGACAGTCTTTTCCCCCGCCGCGGCGAAACCTGGCAGGCAAAGAAGATAAAGGAAGGTGGGGAAGGGCTTGAGTCTCATAAATCCTGGTGCGCAGCGGTCCGTACTTCTATTCAAGACCCTGGCATTGCTGCGCAAGCTCCCTCGTATGCCTATCAACTGCTTATGACAGGCAGTGCAGATGTCACAAACAAATGCGGCCGGCATTCTAGCACGGTGGTTTTATGGCGCCAGCGCTGGCGGGCGGCTATAAACCGCTGTGCTGCTTTGTTATGGTGCGGCCGGTTATTAGACGATTGTCGACAATACCGATTTTCTCTTTGACTATTCGGCCTGTATTCGCTAGTTTTTGCGGCATCCGCTTACAAGGTGTCGACAATATGCTGGATCAACTCGATCCCCCGGTCATTGCCCAAGACGATTCAGAGACACTTTCCGAGAACGTCTTCCGGCGCATTCAGGCGGCCATCGTCAAGGGCGAGATCGCCCCGGGCAGCAAGATCTCCGAGCCGGAACTGGCGCGCACCTATGGCATCAGCCGCGGGCCGTTGCGTGAGGCGATCCACCGTCTGGAAGGCCAGCGCCTGCTGGTTCGCGTGCCGCACGTCGGGGCGCGGGTGGTTTCGTTGAGCCATGCCGAGCTGCTGGAACTCTACGAAATCCGCGAATCCCTCGAAGGCATGGCCTGCCGTCTGGCGGCCGAACGCATGACGCTCGAAGAAATCGACGAACTGCGCCGGGTCCTCGAAACCCATGAGCGCGATGCGGCGTTTCAGGCCGGAGTCGGCTACTACCAGCAGGAAGGCGATTTCGACTTCCATTACCGAATCATCCAGGGCAGCGGCAACCGCACCCTGACGCAGATGCTCTGCGGCGAGCTCTATCAACTGGTGCGCATGTACCGCATCCAGTTTTCCACCACGCCCAATCGTCCGCGTCAGGCCTTTGCCGAACACCACCGAATTCTCGACGCCATCGCCGACCGTGACGGTGAGCTGGCCGAGTTGTTGATGCGCCGCCACATCGGCGCCTCCAAGCGCAATATCGCTCGTCATTACCAGGACGGCGCCAACCAGACAGCCACTGAACGAGGTGAGTCATGAGTTCCAACAAGAGCACTCCAGGCCAGCGATTCCGCGATGCGGTCGCCAGCGAACATCCGCTGCAAGTGGTCGGCGCGATCAACGCCAATCACGCGCTGCTGGCCAAACGCGCCGGTTTCAAGGCTATTTATCTGTCGGGTGGCGGGGTGGCTGCCGGCTCCCTCGGCGTGCCGGACCTGGGCATCACCGGCCTGGATGACGTGCTGACCGACGTGCGCCGCATCACTGACGTTTGCGACCTGCCGCTGTTGGTGGACGTGGACACCGGTTTCGGCTCCTCGGCGTTCAACGTTGCGCGCACCGTCAAGTCGATGATCAAGTTCGGCGCGGCGGCGATTCATATCGAAGACCAGGTGGGCGCCAAGCGTTGCGGTCATCGTCCTAATAAAGAGATCGTGTCCCTGCAGGAAATGGTCGATCGCATCAAGGCAGCTGTTGATGCGCGCACCGATGACAGCTTCGTGATCATGGCCCGTACCGACGCCCTCGCAGTGGAAGGTCTGGAATCCGCTTTGGATCGTGCCGCCGCGTGCATCGAGGCCGGCGCCGACATGATTTTCCCGGAAGCCATCACCGAACTGGACATGTACAAGCTGTTCGCCAGCCGCGTGAAAGCGCCGATCCTGGCCAACATCACCGAATTCGGCGCGACGCCGCTGTACACCACCGAGCAGCTTGCCGCCGCCGATGTGTCGCTGGTGCTGTACCCGCTGTCGGCGTTCCGCGCGATGAACAAAGCCGCCGAAAACGTCTACACCGCGATCCGCCGCGACGGCACGCAACAGAACGTGATCGACACCATGCAGACGCGCATGGAGCTTTACGATCGCATCGATTACCACACCTTCGAGCAGAAGCTCGATGCGTTGTTTGCCGCGAAGAAGTAATTGTAGGAGCGAGCCTGCTCGCGATGGACGCCAACGATAACGCGGTGTCCTTAATGCACCGAGGTGTTCCGTCCACCTTCGCGAGCAGGCTCGCTCCTACAAGTTTCCCTAACAAATTCAAGAAAAACTGGAGACAGCAATGGCCGAAGCAAAAGTACTCAGTGGCGCCGGGCTCCGTGGCCAGGTTGCCGGGCAAACCGCACTGTCCACCGTGGGCCAGTCGGGCGCAGGCCTGACCTATCGTGGCTACGACGTTCGCGAACTGGCGGCTGACGCACAGTTCGAAGAAGTGGCCTACCTGCTGCTTTACGGTGAACTGCCGACCCAAACCCAACTCGCTGCCTACATCAGCAAACTGGGCAAGCTGCGCGACCTGCCGCAAGCGCTGAAAGAAGTGCTGGAACGCATCCCCGCCGACGCCCACCCGATGGACGTGATGCGCACCGGTTGCTCGTTCCTGGGCAACATCGAGCCGGAGAAAGACTTCTGCGAACAACACGACGTGACCGACCGTTTGCTCGCCGCGTTCCCGGCGATCATGTGCTACTGGTATCGCTTCAGCCATGACGGCAAACGCATCAGCTGCGTGAGCGACGAACAATCCATCGGCGGCCACTTCCTGCACCTGCTGCACGACAAGAAGCCGAGCGAGTTGCACGTCAAAGTGATGAACGTTTCGCTGATCCTCTACGCGGAGCACGAATTCAACGCCTCGACGTTCACCGCGCGGGTTTGCGCCTCGACCCTGTCGGACATGTATTCGTGCATCACGGCGGCCATCGGTTCGCTGCGCGGTCCGCTGCATGGCGGCGCCAACGAAGCGGCGATGGAAATGATCGAGCGCTTCAGCTCGCCGCAAGAGGCCGTCGAAGGCACCCTCGGCATGCTTGCGCGCAAGGACAAGATCATGGGCTTCGGTCACGCGATCTATAAGGACAACGATCCGCGCAACGAGGTGATCAAGGGCTGGTCGAAAAAACTCGCCGAGGAAGTGGGCGACACCGTGTTGTTCCCGGTTTCCGAAGCCATCGACGCAACCATGTGGGAGCAGAAGAAACTGTTCCCGAACGCCGACTTCTACCATGCATCGACGTACCACTTCATGGGCATCCCGACCAAGTTGTTCACCCCGATTTTCGTCTGCTCGCGCCTGACCGGCTGGGCGGCGCACGTGTTCGAACAACGTGCCAACAACCGCATCATCCGCCCGAGCGCCGAGTACGTCGGCGTCGAACAGCGCAAGTTCGTGCCAATCGAACAACGCTGAATGGTGTGGGCTCCCGTGCGGGTTGCTGAATGAACCGGAAACCACTGTGGGAGCGGGCTTGCTCGCGAAGACGGACTGACATTCAACATTGATGTCGACTGATACACCGCTTTCGCGAGCAAGCCCGCTCCCACATTTGACCGAGTTAACTTCAGGAGCAGTGCCCGGCGCCTCCCTTTGAAATCACCGTGACCGAGTCCTGACGATGAATACTGAATTCCGTAAACCGCTGCCCGGCAGCCATCTGGATTACTTCGACGTCCGCGCGGCTGTCGAGGCCATCCAGCCCGGCGCCTACGACACTCTGCCGTACACCTCCCGCGTGCTGGCGGAAAACCTGGTGCGTCGCTGCGACCCGGCCACGCTCACCGAATCCCTGAAGCAATTCATCGAGCGCAAACGCGACCTCGACTTCCCATGGTTCCCGGCCCGCGTGGTGTGCCACGACATTCTCGGCCAGACCGCGCTGGTCGACCTCGCCGGCCTGCGTGATGCCATCGCTTTGCAAGGTGGCGACCCGGCGCAAGTGAACCCGGTGGTGCCGACGCAATTGATCGTCGATCACTCCCTGGCCGTCGAGCGCGGTGGCTTCGATCCGGAGGCGTTCGAGAAGAACCGCGCCATCGAAGACCGTCGCAACGAAGACCGTTTCCACTTCATCAACTGGACCAAAAAAGCCTTCAAGAACGTTGATGTGATCCCGCCGGGCAACGGCATCATGCACCAGATCAACCTGGAGAAAATGTCTCCGGTGATCCAGGTGCGCGACGGCGTGGCGTTCCCCGACACGTGCGTCGGCACCGACAGCCACACTCCGCACGTCGATGCACTGGGCGTGATCGCCATCGGTGTCGGCGGCCTGGAAGCGGAAAGCGTGATGCTCGGCCGCGCGTCGTGGATGCGTCTGCCGGAAAGCGTCGGCGTTGAATTGACCGGCAAACTGCAACCGGGCATCACCGCCACCGACATGGTGCTGGCGCTGACCGAGTTCCTGCGTCAGCAAAAAGTCGTCGGTGCCTGGCTGGAATTCTTCGGCGAAGGCGCCTCCGCGCTGACCCTGGGCGACCGTGCGACCATCTCCAACATGGCCCCGGAATACGGCGCCACCGCCGCGATGTTCTACATCGACCAGCAGACCATCGACTACCTGAAACTCACCGGCCGTGAAGACGAGCAGGTGCAGTTGGTCGAGAACTATGCCAAGACCACAGGCCTGTGGGCTGACAGCTTGAAGAATGCGCAATACGAGCGTGGGTTGAGCTTTGACCTGTCCTCGGTAGTGCGCAACATGGCCGGCCCGAGCAACCCGCACGCACGCGTTGCGACCTCGGACCTCGCCGCCCAAGGTATCTCCGGCCAGTGGGCCGAAGTGCCGGGCCAGATGCCGGACGGCGCGGTAATCATCGCCGCCATCACCAGTTGCACCAACACCAGCAACCCGCGCAACGTCATCGCCGCCGGCCTGCTGGCGCGCAATGCCAACAAGCTCGGATTGACCCGCAAGCCGTGGGTCAAATCGTCCCTGGCGCCGGGTTCGAAAACCGTGGCGCTGTACCTGGACGAAGCCGGCCTGACCACCGAACTGGAGCAACTTGGCTTCGGCATCGTGGCCTTCGCTTGCACCACCTGCAACGGCATGTCCGGCGCGCTGGATCCGGTGATTCAGCAAGAGATCATCGACCGCGACCTGTACGCCACCGCTGTGCTGTCCGGCAACCGCAACTTCGATGGCCGGATCCACCCGTACGCCAAGAATGCGTTCCTCGCTTCGCCGCCATTGGTCGTGGCTTACGCCATTGCGGGCACCATCCGTTTCGACATCGAAAAAGATGTGCTGGGTGTGGTCGACGGCAAGGAAATCCGCCTCAAAGACATCTGGCCGAGCGACGAAGAAATCGACGCGGTGGTGAAAGCGTCGGTCAAGCCGGAGCAATTCCGTCAGGTCTACATTCCGATGTTCGCCATCCACGAAGACACCGGTCCGAAAGTGACGCCGCTGTACGACTGGCGCGAGATGAGCACCTACATCCGCCGTCCGCCGTACTGGGAAGGCGCGCTGGCCGGTGCTCGTCCGCTCAAGGGCATGCGCCCGCTGGCGGTGCTGCCGGACAACATCACCACCGATCACCTGTCGCCTTCGAACGCGATCATGCTCGACAGCGCCGCCGGCGAATACCTGGCGAAAATGGGCTTGCCGGAAGAGGACTTCAACTCTTACGCAACGCACCGCGGTGACCACTTGACCGCGCAACGCGCCACCTTCGCCAACCCGAAACTGTTCAATGAAATGGTTCAGGAAAACGGCAAGGTCAAACAGGGTTCGCTGGCTCGCGTGGAGCCGGAAGGCAAAGTGATGCGCATGTGGGAAGCCATCGAAACCTACATGGAACGCAAGCAGCCGCTGATCATCATCGCAGGCGCGGACTACGGTCAGGGTTCGTCCCGCGACTGGGCGGCCAAAGGCGTGCGTCTGGCGGGTGTGGAAGCGATTGCAGCCGAAGGCTTCGAGCGCATTCACCGCACCAACCTGGTGGGCATGGGCGTGTTGCCGCTGGAATTCAAACCGGGCACCGACCGCAAGACATTGGGCATCGATGGCAGCGAAACCTACGACGTGATCGGCGAGCGCACCCCGCGTGCCGAGCTGACGCTGGTGATCAACCGCAAGAACGGCGAACGCGCCGAAGTGCCGGTGACCTGCCGCCTCGACACCGCCGAAGAAGTGTCGATCTATGAGGCCGGCGGCGTGCTGCAACGCTTCGCTCAGGACTTCCTCGAAGAATCGGCGGTTGCCGTTTAACACGATGAGTTCGGGTGGGGCCACGCGGCCTCGCTCGATCCTAAAAGGAACATCATGGCTCACGCACCTCAAATCAGAATCCCCGCCACCTACATGCGCGGCGGCACCAGCAAAGGCGTGTTCTTCAGCCTAAAAGACCTGCCTGAGGCAGCACAGGTTCCAGGCCCGGCGCGCGATGCCTTGTTGCTGCGCGTGATCGGCAGCCCCGACCCGTACGACAAGCAAATCGACGGCATGGGCGGCGCAACCTCCAGCACCAGCAAAACCGTGATCCTGTCGAAAAGCATCAAGGCTGATCACGACGTCGACTATCTGTTTGGTCAGGTGTCCATCGACAAGCCTTTCGTCGATTGGAGTGGCAACTGCGGCAACCTGTCGGCGGCGGTCGGTTCGTTTGCCATCAGCAATGGTTTGGTGGACGCCAGCCGCATCCCGCACAACGGCGTTGCCGTGGTTCGCGTGTGGCAGGCCAACATCGGCAAGACCATCATCGCCCACGTGCCGATCACCAACGGTGAAGTGCAGGAGACCGGTGATTTCGAACTCGACGGCGTGACCTTTCCGGCGGCTGAAGTGCAGGTCGAATTCATGGACCCTGCAGCGGAAGAAGAGGGCGGCGGCGGTTCGATGTTTCCTACCGGTAACCTGGTGGATGACCTCGAAGTGCCTGGCGTCGGAACCTTCAAGGCGACCATGATCAATGCCGGTATTCCGACGATTTTCGTCAATGCCGAAGACATCGGTTACACCGGCACCGAGCTGCAAGGCGCGATCAACAGCGACCCAAAAGCGTTGCTGATGTTTGAAACCATTCGGGCTTACGGCGCATTGCGCATGGGCCTGATCAAGGATCTGGACGAAGCGGCCAAGCGTCAGCACACGCCCAAGGTTGCCTTTGTGGCCAAGCCTGCGGACTACGTGGCTTCGAGTGGCAAAGCGATTGCGGCGGCTGATGTCGATCTGCTGGTGCGGGCGCTGTCCATGGGCAAATTGCACCACGCGATGATGGGCACGGCGGCGGTGGCGATCGGTACGGCGGCGGCGATTTCTGGCACGTTGGTGAACCTCGCAGCAGGTGGTATCGAACGCAATGCCGTGCGCTTTGGGCATCCGTCCGGTACGTTGCGGGTGGGGGCTGAAGCCAGCCTGGTGAACGGCGAGTGGACCGTGAACAAAGCCATCATGAGTCGCAGTGCGCGGGTGTTGATGGAAGGTTACGTCCGCGTGCCGGGTGATTCTTTCTAAAACACGCCAAACCACTGTGGGAGCGGGCTTGCTCGCGAAAGCGGTGTGTCAGCTTGCATTGATGTCGGATGTGCCGCCGTCTTCGCGAGCAAGCCCGCTCCCACAGTTTGATTGCATTACCAAAATAAGAACGGTGTAACCAACCAAGATTGCCCCTGAACCGAGGTCCCATCAACGAACCACTTCAAGAGTGAATCGAACATGAGCACCAACGTCGACCAGAACAACCGCCCCGACTACGACACGGTCCTGCAGGACATTGCCGACTACGTCCTCAACTTCAAGATCCAGTCCGCCGAAGCCCTCGACACCGCACGCAACTGCCTGATGGACACGTTGGGTTGCGGCTTGCTGGCCCTGCGCTTCCCCGAATGCACCAAACACCTCGGCCCCATGGTGGAAGGCACCGTCGTCCCGTTTGGCGCGCGTGTCCCCGGTACCAGTTATCGCCTCGACCCGGTCAAGGCGGCGTGGGACATCGGCTGCATCGTGCGCTGGCTCGACTACAACGACACCTGGCTCGCCGCGGAGTGGGGCCATCCGTCCGATAACCTCGGCGGCATTCTCGCGGTGGCCGATCACTTGTCGCAAAAACGCCTGGCCAATGGCGACGCGCCGCTGACCGTTCGCGCGGTGCTCGACGCCATGATCATGGCTCACGAAATCCAGGGCGTGATCGCGTTGGAAAACTCCTTCAATCGTGTAGGCCTGGATCACGTCATCCTGGTGAAAGTCGCCTCGACCGCGGTCACCGCCAAGCTGATGGGAGCCAATCGTGAGCAGTTGTTGTCGGCGTTGTCCCATGCGTTCGCCGACGGTCAGGCGCTGCGCACTTACCGTCATGCGCCGAATGCCGGATCGCGTAAATCCTGGGCGGCCGGCGACGCGTCCAGCCGTGGCGTGCGTCTGGCGGACATCGCCATGCGTGGCGAAATGGGCATCCCCGGCGTACTGACCGCGAAACAATGGGGCTTCTACGATGTGCTGTTCAGCCACACCAACAACGACCTGGCGCTCAAGCCCGAAGACAAACGCGCGTTCAGCTTCTCCCGGAAGTACGGCAGCTACGTGATGGAAAACGTGCTGTTCAAGATCAGCTTTCCGGCCGAGTTCCATGCGCAAACGGCCTGCGAAGCGGCCGTGACGTTGCATCCGCAAGTCAGAAATCGCCTGCACGAAATCGACAAAATCGTCATCACTACCCACGAATCGGCAATCCGCATCATCTCCAAGGTCGGTCCGCTGGCCAATGCTGCGGACCGTGACCATTGCATTCAGTACATGACAGCCGTGCCGCTGGCGTTCGGCAATCTGGTGGCCGAGCAGTACGAAGACGACTTCCACGCGGCGCATCCGATCATCGACGTGCTGCGCGAGAAAATGGTTATCGTCGAAGACCCGCGCTACACCCGCGAATACCTGGAGGCCGACAAACGCTCCATCGCCAATGCGATACAGGTGTTCTTCAAGGACGGCTCCAGCACCGAAAACGTGTTGGTGGAGTACCCGATCGGCCATCGCCGTCGCCGCTCCGACGGTATTGCGCTGCTGGAAGACAAGTTCAAGGCGAACCTGGCGACGCGCTTCAACGCCCAGCGCAGCGCCGAGATCTTTGCGTTGTGCAAGGACCAGGCGAAGCTTGAAGCCACACCGGTGAACAGGTTTGTGGATTTGTTTGTGATCTGACCGTCGCCTAGGGGTTTGTTTTTTTGCCGATGAGCCACTTCTCCACAGGCAATTTGGTGATCGCAAACCCCGTCAGCAAAATCGCCGAGTACATCATCAATTCCCGGGACACGGTTTGCCCCTCGTACCAGGCGCCGATGATCACTGCGAACACCGGAAAAATGATGAACACAAACGACAGAATGATCGGGCTCAGCCGCTTGAGCAGCAAAAAGTAAACGATAAACCCGCCCACCGACGCCACCAGTCCCAGATAGAGCAGGGCGCTCCACGAACGCGCGGTGATGCTCTTGAACTCCGGTGCTTCGACACTCAATCCGGCGACAAACAGCATCAGCCCGGCGATGCCGATTGGCAGCGTGTTGTAGGTAATCACGCTGATCGCCGTACCGTGTTTTTTAGTCACCACGTAACACAGCGCATGCATCACCGCCGCGCAGAGGATCGCCAACACCCCGAACATTTCAGCATGGTCAAGATGCAGCCCCTGGCTGCGGATGATCATGAACAGACTGCCGAAACCGATCGCGATGCCCAGCACTTGCGAGGGGTAGATTTTTTCCCGCAGAAACAGCGCGCAAAACAACAGGATGAACACCGGCATGCAGCTGAACAACAGCGCCGTCAGACCCGATGACACGTGCATCTCGCCGTAGTTGAGCAAGTAGTACGGCAGGCTGAAATACGACAGCGTGACGAAGACAAAAAACCAACGGCTTTCCTTGGGAAACAGCAGCGGTTCACGACGTATCAGCGCGAAGCCGAGAAAGAGCGGGAAGGCGATGAGGAACCGCAGGCCGGCAGCGGTCAGCGGCGGCACGCTTTCAACGGCAATCTTGATCCCGAGCCACGTGGTGCCCCAGCTCAGGCACACGATCAGGAACAACACGCTGGTGATCAGGGCGGCCAGCCAGGGTTTGGCAGTACGTGAAGGTGCGCTGATGGCTATGGACAAGATCGGACTCCTTTTATGTTCGGAATTGACCTCCTTCTGCAAAAGGGCTATCCCTGATTGAACCTGTTTCAAGCACGCTATTCGGGGCTGGAATGACTGTCAAAACAAGTATTGCCATGGTGTCAATCCTGCGCGACGGCCTGGCGAACGGTCTGGGGGTGAAATACAAACGCCTCGCCGACGCGATCGAAAAAGGCATCGCTGAAGGGCTGATCGAGCCCGGCTGCAAATTGCCGCCTCATCGGCTGCTGGCGGATAGCCTCGGTGTGACCATCGGTACCGTCAGCCGCGCTTACGGTGAGCTCGAACGTGTGGGATTGGTGGTCGCTCGCGTAGGAGACGGCACCTATGTGCGTCAGCGTGGGATGGAACGGCCGCGGGACGGCGGCTTTCGCAATGTCAGCGATGAGCCGCAGGCGTTTTTCGACATGAGCCGCAATCAACCGATTCCGGGGCAGGAAGCGCTTTTTTTGAGTCAGAGCCTGCAAGCGTTGTCCCTTGATCCTGAGGCGTTGCAACACATCAGCGGTTACACCGTCGATGTCGGTTTGCCACGCTATCGTGCGGCGGGGGCGCACTGGCTCAGGCATAAAGACTTTGTCCCGAACGCCGAGCAGATCGTTTGCGTGAACGGCGGCCAGCACGGTCTGTTGTGTGCCTTGATGGGGTTGCTCAAGGCGGGTGATACGTTGGTGACAGAGCACCTGACCTACCCGGGGTTGATCAGCGTCGCACGCCAGCTCGGGATAAAACTGATCGGTGTCGGGATGGATGATGAAGGGCTGATGCCCAATGCCCTGGAGGAGGTTTGCCGCAACCATCGTGTGTCGGCGCTGTATTGCACACCGACGATCCAGAATCCTACGGCTGCAGTGATGTCAGTCGCACGGCGTGAGGCGATTGCAGAGGTCTGTCGGCAGCACAATCTGTTGATCTTTGAAGACGAAGCCCACGCGGTATTGGCTCAACAGCGACCGTTACCCTTGAGCCATTTCGCCCCGGAGCGCTCGGTGCTGATCGGCAGCCTGAGCAAGGCTGTTTCGGCGGGTTTGCGGGTCGGTTACCTGCATGCGCCGCAACCGTTGATCGGACGTTTGAGCGCAGCGGTGCGCGGGACGTGCTGGATGGCCAGCCCGCTGTCGCTGGAGGTGGCGAGTCTGTGGATAGAAAACGGTATGGCCGAGCAGTTGTTGAGCCAGCAGATTGCCGAGATTGGTCGGCGCAAGACGTTGGTCAGTGGTGTGCTGGAAGGCTTGGCGTATAAAACCCATTCCCATAGCCCGCACTTCTGGATCGAAGTGCCCGAGCCGTGGCGGGCCTCGCAGATTGCTGAGGAGCTCAAGGAGAATAATTATCGGGTGGCGACTGCTGAGGCGTTTGCGGTCGGACATGGGGCGGTGCCGCAGTTCATCAGGGCGAGTGTGTGTCATTCGACGGGGGATGATCGGTTGTTGCTTCAAGGGTTTGAAGCGTTGGTGGAGGCATTGGCTGATACCGAGTGATCGTTCTTCGCGAGCAAGCCCGCTCCCACATTTGACCGCGTACGTTTGCCGCGACTCGGTCAAATGTGGGAGCGGGCTTGCTCGCGAAGGCGGCCTGACAGGCGCTAAAGAACTACTTGAACCGCCGCTCCACGCCTTTCTCCACCAGAATCTTCGCCGAAATCTCTTCCACCGAAAAATGCGTGGAATTGATGTGCGGAATGTTCTCGCGACGGAACAGATTCTCCACCTCACGCACTTCGAATTCGCACTGGGCGTAGCTCGAATAGCGGCTGTTGGGCTTGCGCTCGTTGCGGATCGCGGTGAGGCGGTCCGGGTCGATGGTCAGGCCGAACAGTTTGTGCTGATGGGCACGCAGGGTTGCTGGCAATTGCAGGCGTTCCATGTCGTCTTCGGTCAGCGGATAGTTGGCCGCGCGGATGCCAAATTGCATGGCCATGTACAGGCACGTCGGCGTCTTACCACAACGCGACACGCCCACTAGAATCAGGTCCGCCTTGTCGTAATAATGCGTGCGCGCACCGTCGTCGTTGTCGAGGGCGAAGTTCACCGCCTCGATCCGCTCCATGTAATTGGAGTTGCTGCCAATCGAGTGGGACTTGCCGACGGTGTAGGAAGAATGCTCGGTCAATTCCTGTTCAAGAGGCGCCAGAAAGGTCGAGAAAATGTCGATCATGAAACCATTGGACGTTGCGAGGATCTCACGGATGTCCTGGTTGACAATGGTGTCGAAGATGATCGGCCGAAAACCATCGTTTTCAGCGGCTTTGTTGATTTGTTGTACCATGAGCCGCGCTTTATCCGCGTTGTCGATGTACGGCTTCGTGAATTTGCTGAAGGTAATGTTTTCGAACTGCGCCAGGAGGCTTTGACCCAGGGTTTCGGCGGTAATGCCGGTACCATCGGAGATAAAGAAAGCAGATCGTTTCATTTGCACCTTGGGCCTTAAGCTAGTGACGAATCTTGGATATGATAGGCGCGATTTGCCGGCCGCCAGTGGCCTGCATTCTCACTTATTTTCCAGGTCCAGGCCATACAGCTGGCAAACGCTCCATAGAGCAGCCGGCTTCTGAGCTTTTCCAACACAGTTAGTGGAGAGATCACCTTGGTAGAGTACGTAGTTTCCCTCGATAAGCTCGGCGTCCATGATGTAGAGCACGTAGGGGGCAAGAACGCATCCCTGGGCGAGATGATCAGTAACCTTGCAGGTGCCGGTGTATCGGTGCCCGGTGGCTTCGCCACGACAGCTCAGGCTTATCGTGATTTTCTCGAGCTGAGCGGCCTGAACGATCAGATCCATGCCGCCCTCGACGCCCTGGACGTCGATGATGTCAATGCCCTGGCCAAGACCGGCGCCCAGATCCGTCAATGGATCATGGAAGCCGAGTTCCCTGAGAAGCTCAACGCCGAAATCCGCACCGCGTTCGCCACGCTGTCGGCCGGCAACCCTGACATGGCCGTGGCCGTGCGCTCTTCCGCTACCGCCGAAGACCTGCCGGACGCTTCCTTTGCCGGTCAGCAGGAAACCTTCCTGAACATCCGTGGTGTCGAAAACGTTATTCGCGCCGCCAAAGAGGTGTTCGCTTCGCTGTTCAACGACCGCGCGATTTCCTACCGCGTCCACCAGGGCTTCGACCACAAGCTGGTTGCCCTGTCGGCTGGCGTGCAGCGCATGGTCCGCTCCGAAACCGGCACCGCCGGCGTGATGTTCACCCTCGATACCGAATCGGGCTTCCGTGACGTGGTGTTCATCACCGGCGCCTACGGCCTGGGTGAAACCGTCGTACAAGGCGCGGTGAACCCGGATGAGTTCTACGTCCACAAAGGCACGCTGGCAGCCGGTCGTCCGGCCATCCTGCGTCGCAACCTGGGCAGCAAAGCCATCAAGATGATCTATGGCGAAGTCGCCACGGCCGGTAAATCGGTCAAGACCATCGACGTCGACAAGGCTGATCGCGCACGTTTCTGCCTGACCGACGCCGAAGTCAGCGAACTGGCCAAGCAAGCGATGATCATCGAGAAGCACTACAAGTGCCCGATGGACATCGAATGGGCCAAAGACGGCGACGACGGCAAGCTCTACATCGTTCAGGCCCGTCCTGAAACCGTGAAGAGCCGCACCCAGGCCAACGTCATGGAACGTTACCTGTTGAAAGAAACCGGCACCGTGCTGGTTGAAGGTCGCGCCATCGGCCAGCGCATCGGCGCCGGCAAGGTCCGCATCATCAAGGACGTGTCCGAGATGGACAAAGTCCAGCCAGGCGACGTTCTGGTCTCCGACATGACCGACCCGGACTGGGAACCGGTCATGAAGCGCGCCAGCGCCATTGTCACCAACCGTGGCGGCCGTACTTGCCACGCGGCGATCATCGCTCGCGAGCTGGGCATCCCCGCCGTGGTCGGTTGCGGCAACGCCACCCAGCTGTTGATAGAAGGCCAGGGCGTGACCGTTTCCTGCGCTGAAGGCGACACCGGTTACATCTTCGAAGGCGAACTGGGCTTCGACATCAAGAAAAACTCCGTCGATGCCATGCCTGATCTGCCGTTCAAGATCATGATGAACGTCGGCAACCCGGATCGCGCCTTCGACTTCGCGCAACTGCCGAACGCCGGTGTGGGCCTGGCCCGTCTGGAGTTCATCATCAACCGCATGATCGGTGTTCACCCGAAAGCGCTGCTGAACTACGCAGGGCTGCCGCAGGACATCAAGGACAGCGTCGACAAGCGCATCGCCGGTTACGACGATCCGGTTGGCTTCTATGTCGAGAAGCTGGTTGAAGGCATCAGCACCCTGGCTGCTGCGTTCACTCCGAAAAAGGTCATCGTGCGTCTGTCGGACTTCAAGTCCAACGAATACGCGAACCTGATCGGTGGCAAGCTCTACGAGCCGGAAGAAGAAAACCCGATGCTGGGCTTCCGTGGCGCTTCGCGTTACATCAGCGAATCGTTCCGTGACTGCTTCGAACTCGAGTGCCGCGCCCTCAAGCGTGTGCGCAACGAGATGGGGCTGACCAACGTCGAAATCATGGTGCCATTCGTCCGTACCCTCGGCGAAGCCAGCCAGGTCATCGACCTGTTGGCGGAGAACGGTCTGAAGCGCGGCGAAAACGGTCTGCGGATCATCATGATGTGCGAACTGCCGTCCAACGCGATCCTCGCTGAAGAATTCCTCGAGTTCTTCGACGGCTTCTCCATCGGTTCCAACGACCTGACCCAGCTGACCCTGGGCCTGGACCGTGACTCCGGGATCATCGCGCACCTGTTTGACGAGCGTAATCCGGCGGTCAAGAAGCTGTTGGCCAACGCGATTCAGGCCTGCAACAAGGCTGGCAAGTACATCGGCATTTGCGGTCAGGGTCCTTCGGACCACCCTGATCTGGCCAAATGGCTGATGGAGCAGGGCATCGAAAGCGTTTCGTTGAACCCCGATTCCGTACTGGAAACCTGGTTCTTCCTGGCTGAAGGTCAGGCTCCGGCTTGATGGTGTGAGTGAAAGGGCCGCTCACTGTAGGAGCAAGGCTTGCCCGCGATGGCGTCTACAAAATCGCCATCGCCAGCAAGCTGTGCTCCTACAGGGGGTAGTCGTTTTCTGAGATTGAAGTAGGGCGGGCTCCTCTGGATGCCGCCCTTTTTTGTGCAAGAGCATTATGCAAAGCAGCAGCAACCTATTTCCTGTCGCCCTGATCAGCGCCGAGCGGCGCGGCGATCTGAGCGAAGACGTCTATCGTCTGAAACCCGGCAACAGCCCTGACGGCACCGTCGAACTGGCCGTGACGCGCCTGGGCATGGCGGATGGCTCAGACGCGCGTGGCGTTCCGGTTATTTTGCTTCACGGCAGCTTTTCCAATCGCCGGTTCTGGTTTTCCCCGAAGGGGCTTGGACTGGGCGCCTACCTGACGCGTCTGGGATTCGATGTATGGATTCCCGAAATGCGTGGTCACGGCCTGTCCCAGCGTAACCAGAACTACCGCAAGAACCGTGTTGCCGACTACGCCCGTTACGATTTACCGGCCATTGGCGCGTTCGTGCGCGAGCAGAGCGGCCAGATCCCGCACTGGATCGGTCACTCGCTGGGCGGGATTACCCTGGCAGCGGCATTGGGTGGTGAGTACATCGGCGAGCCGGTAGTGGCTTCCGCAGCGTTTTTCGGCACTCAAATCAGCCGCACCTATTGGCCGTTGAAAATTCCCCCGGTGGAGTGGAGCGGGCGTTTCATTCTTAAACGCTTTGCCCAGTTGTCCGGTTCACGGCTCAAGCGCGGCCCGGAGGATGAGCCCATTGGCCTGGCCCTGGAAAGCATGCGCTGGTATGGCCTGTTCGGGCGCTTTGGCGATGCCGACAAGGATTGGTGGGCCGGATTGGCCGACGTTCAGTTACCGGTATTGGCCGTGAGTGCCGCCGGTGACCATCAGGACCCGACCTGGGCTTGTCGCAAGCTATTTGATCAGGTGGGTTCTGAGCATAAGCAATTCATCAGCCTGGGTCGCGAGCAGGGCTTTGGCGATAATTTCGGTCATGTAGAGATGCTCGTCAGCAAGTCTGCGCAGACTGAAGTCTGGCCGCTGGTGGCGCGCTGGTTGGCAGATCAGCAAACGCCATTGCTGGGTGGAAAACCGGGTCTGGCTGCGGCGGTATGAGCCTGATGCTCTAACAAGGGCATTTCGCTCCGTTCGGCTTGCGGCTAAGATATGACGCATTGAGCTTTTCTGGTCACTTTGCGACATCCTCGATTGTCTTCCTCTCTACAGGAGTTTCTCGATGAACCATTACATCACGCCTGACCTTTGCGACGCCTATCCGGAGCTGGTGCAGGTGCTGGAGCCGATGTTCAACAATTTCGGCGGCCGTGATTCTTTCGGTGGCGAAATCGTGACCATCAAATGTTTCGAAGACAATTCGCGGGTCAAGGAGCAGGTCGAGCTGAAGGGGAATGGCAAGGTGCTGGTGGTCGACGGCGGCGGTTCCCTGCGTCATGCGTTGCTGGGTGACATGTTGGCCGAGAAAGCCGCTAAAAACGGCTGGGAAGGGCTGGTGATCTACGGTTGCATCCGCGACGTAGATATCATCGCGCAGACCGATCTGGGCGTTCAGGCCCTGGCCAGCCACCCGAGGAAATCCGACCGGCGCGGGCTCGGCGATCTCAATGTTGCGGTCACTTTTGCCGGTGTGACGTTCCACCCGGGCCACTACATCTATGCGGACAATAACGGCGTGATCATTTCGCCAAGCCCGCTGAAAATGCCTGAATAAAGCGCTGCACCAACAAAGGGGTGAGGATGTTCGAGGAAGAAAACGCGCAGTGGGGGCTGGTGCATGCCCTGGTGCTGGACGGTAAAGGCAGTGCGCGTTCGATAGCCCGGACTGAACTCGATGACTTGCAGCTGCAGGCCCATGAAAGCCTGTGGCTGCACTGGGATCGCAGTCACCCGCAAACCCAGACCTGGTTGCGACAATCCAGCGGTCTGAGCGAATTCAGCTGTGATCTTTTACTTGAAGAAAACACCCGTCCGCGTCTTGTACAGCTTTCGGACAGCGAACTGCTGCTATTTTTGCGTGGGGTCAACCTGAACCCGGGCGCCGAGCCGGAAGACATGGTCTCGGTGCGGATCTTCGCGTCGGCCCAGCGGGTCATTTCCCTGCGTTTGCGTCCGTTGCGCGCCACCGATGAGTTGCTGCTGCAGCTCGCCGAAGGCAAAGGACCGAAAACGGCGTCAGAACTCATCCTTTATATGGCGCAATACCTCACCCACAAGGTGCAGGATCTGGTCAGCTGCCTCTCGGAAGTCGTCGATGAGGAAGAAGAAAAGCTGGATGCCGACGAACGGTATACACCCGAGCACGGAGCCGTTTTACAGATCCGGCGAAGGGCTGCTGCGTTGAAGCGCTTTCTCGCTCCGCAACGGGACATTTTCGGTCAGCTGACACGGATAAAACTGCCTTGGTTTGTCGAAGATGATGGCGATTACTGGAACGAATTGAACAACAGCCTGACCCGATATCTGGAGGAGCTGGAATTGACCCGGGAGCGGGTGGGGTTGGTCCTCGAGGCCGAAGACAGGCGTTTGAGCGTGCGAATGAATCGCACGATGTACCGCTTCGGGATCATCACCGGGATCTTTTTGCCGATGAGTTTTCTGACGGGTCTTCTGGGCATCAATGTCGGCGGGATTCCGTTCTCTGCAAGCCCCTATGGCTTCCTGATTGCGTGCCTGATGATGGTCTCGGTGGCGCTGGGGCAGTGGTGGTTATTCCGACGTTTGCGCTGGGTCTGAGGGTGAGCGATGTGACCCGAGCAAATTTGACCGCGTCTTTCACAGACATCACGAGAGGTGCGTATGCACGATCCGTTTGAACAGTCTTTGCGTGACATGCTCAAGGCATCACCGTCCACCCGGGACGACGATGCGTGCCTTGGGCGTGTACTGAAAACCGCCAACCGCCAGGTCGGCGCCGGTGATCTGTTCAGCCTGCTGGGCCGTTGGTTGCCCGCGTTGATGATCGCCCTGAATAACGGATCGGCCCATGTCGCTCCGGTTTCCCGTCACCGTAAACCTACCGTTCGCACTGCTGATAAGGCTGATTGAATATGGAACTTGATCTCTGGACTCAGAGCCTCGTCACTGCAATGACTGCGTTATGGACCAAGGTTGCAAATTTCATCCCGAACCTGTTCGGCGCACTGGTTGTGCTGCTGTTGGGTTTCGTCGTTGCGAAACTTTTGGACACTTTGCTGTCTAAGTTGCTCGCCAAGCTGGGGCTCGATCGCCTGATGGGCGGCACCGGACTGACCAAATTGCTGTCCCGGGCCGGCCTTCAAGTGCCTATCTCGACCTTGATTGGCAAGATTGTCTATTGGTTCGTTCTGCTGATTTTCCTGGTTTCTGCCGCAGAATCCCTTGGGCTTGAGCGAGTTTCGGCTACGCTTGATATGCTTGCGCTGTATGTGCCGAAAGTATTTGGCGCCGCGCTGGTGCTGCTGGTGGGTGTTTTACTCGCGCAATTGGCCAATGGGCTGGTGCGAGGTGCAGCAGAGGGTGTAGGGCTGGATTATGCTGCGGGCCTGGGGAGAATTGCCCAGGGCCTGGTGATTATCATCAGTATTTCGGTCGCAATCAGCCAGTTGGAGGTCAAGACTGACCTGCTCAACCACGTGATTGTGATAGTTTTGATTACCGTTGGTCTGGCGGTTGCGCTGGCCATGGGATTGGGAAGCCGGGAAATTGCCGGTCAGATTCTTGCGGGAATCTATGTGCGGGAGTTGTATCAGGTTGGGCAACAAGTGCGTGTTGGCGAGGTCGAAGGTCAGATCGAAGAGATCGGCACGGTTAAAACCACATTGCTGACCGATGAGGGGGAGCTAGTCTCTCTTTCCAATCGGATTCTCCTGGAACAGCATGTGAGTAGCCGCTAACCCGGCAAACCCTGCTAATGTATGCCGCCGCAAAAATACCCTGAAAAGGGTTGCGGCGGACATTGACCTGACTGTCGGCCCGACTTGTTTTGAATAAAGCTCAATCGCTGTCCACGCGCTACGACCCCCGCGAGCTCTCTGATGAGGAGTTGGTCGCGCGCTCGCATACCGAGCTGTTTCACGTAACGCGCGCTTATGAAGAACTGATGCGGCGTTACCAGCGAACATTATTTAACGTCTGTGCGCGGTATCTTGGGAACGATCGCGACGCAGACGATGTCTGTCAGGAAGTGATGTTGAAGGTGCTGTATGGCCTGAAGAACTTCGAGGGCAAATCGAAGTTCAAGACGTGGCTATACAGCATCACGTACAACGAGTGCATCACGCAGTATCGGAAAGAACGGCGAAAGCGTCGCTTGATGGATGCTTTGAGTCTGGACCCCCTCGAGGAAGCGTCTGAAGAAAAGGCGCCGAAACCTGAGGACAAGGGTGGACTTGATCGCTGGTTAGTGTATGTGAACCCGATTGACCGTGAAATTCTGGTGCTACGATTTGTCGCAGAGCTGGAATTTCAAGAGATCGCGGATATCATGCACATGGGTTTGAGTGCGACAAAAATGCGTTACAAACGTGCTCTAGATAAATTGCGTGAGAAATTTGCAGGCATTGCTGAAACTTAGTTCGGCGCAAATATCTCTTACGTGTAGGCAAGTTCTGATAGACTTGCCGCCGAGTTGTCCCCCGGTTTGCGGGACTGCTTCACAATCACCAGATGGGGATTTAACGGATGAAACTGAAAAACACCTTGGGCTTGGCCATTGGTTCTTTGATTGCCGCCACTACGTTCGGCGCACTGGCACAAGGCCAAGGCGCAGTTGAAATCGAAGGCTTCGCCAAGAAAGAACAGTACGACAGCGATCGTGACTTCAAAAACAATGGCAACCTGTTTGGCGCTTCCGTAGGCTACTTCATCACCGACGACGTCGAACTGCGTCTGGCTTACGACGAAGTACACAACGTGCGTTCCGATGACGGTCGTAACGTTAAGGGCGCTGATACCGCTCTGGACGCTCTGTACCACTTCAACAACCCAGGCGACATGATCCGTCCATACGTTTCTGCCGGTTTCTCGGACCAGAGCATTGGCCAGAACGGCGGTGGCGGTCGTAACCGTTCCACCTTCGCCAACGTTGGCGGCGGTGCCAAGCTGTACTTCACCGATAACTTCTACGCCCGTGCTGGCGTTGAAGCTCAATACAACATCGACCAGGGCGACACCGAGTGGGCTCCAAGCGTCGGTATCGGTGTGAACTTCGGTGGCGGCTCCAAGCCTGCTGCTGCTCCAGTTCCAGCACCAGCTGAAGTCTGCTCCGACAGCGACAACGATGGCGTTTGCGACAACGTTGACAAGTGCCCGGACACCCCAGCCAACGTAACTGTTGACGCTGATGGCTGCCCAGCAGTTGCTGAAGTTGTTCGTGTTGAGCTGGACGTGAAGTTCGACTTCGACAAGTCGGTAGTCAAGCCTAACAGCTACGGCGACATCAAAAACCTCGCTGACTTCATGAAACAGTACCCATCCACCACTACTACTGTTGAAGGTCACACTGACTCCGTCGGTCCTGACGCTTACAACCAGAAACTGTCCGAGCGTCGTGCAAACGCCGTTAAGCAAGTTCTGACCAACCAGTACGGTGTTGAATCGTCCCGCGTTCAGTCTGTTGGCTACGGCGAATCCCGCCCAGTTGCTGACAACAAAACTGAAGCTGGTCGCGCTGTAAACCGTCGCGTAGAAGCGCAGGTTGAAGCTCCAGCTAAGTAATTAGCTCGCAGCTCTGAAAAGCCCGGCTTAGGCCGGGCTTTTCTTTGTCTGCGATTTGGGTTTTAGCGGGAGATTTGCGTTGCGGTGAAAAGATCGTCCGAAACGCGGCCCTAACCTTCGGTAGCTCCTACAGGTTGAACGCAGAAGCTGTGTAGGAGTTGCCGCAGGCTGCGATCTTTTGACTTTCTTTGCAGGCCGCGACCGCTCCGATCACCAGGATGGCCGGGCTTTTCAACTCAAAGGCGTAGGCATCTTCTTCCATCGCAGTCAGATCGCTCCGACATTCCCGTTGGTGTGGCAGGGAAGCATTTTCAATCATTGCCACCGGTGTATCCGCCGCCATTCCTCCGGCGAGCAGTTGCTCGCGAATCTCGCTCAGTTTTGCGACACCCATATACACCACCAGCGTCGTACCACCTTGGGCCAGGGCTTGCCAGTTCAGGCAGCTGCCATCCTGAGTGTGGGCGGTGACCAGCGTCACGCCACGCGCAACACCCCGCAGGGTCAACGGAATATCGCATTGCGTTGCGCCGGCAAGCCCGGCGGTGATGCCGTTGACCAGTTCCACTTCGACCCCATGTTCACGCAGCCACTGCGCCTCTTCGCCGCCCCGGCCAAAAATGCACGGATCACCGCCCTTGAGGCGCACCACGCATTTTCCGTGGCGTGCATAACGCAGCATCAGACGATGAATGAATGCCTGAGGTGTAGAGCGACAGCCGCCGCGCTTGCCCACGGGAATGATCCGCGCCTGCGGGCAATGCTCCAGCACCGCGTCGTTGACCAGGTCATCGATCAGCACCACATCCGCTTCGCTCAACGCTCGCACGGCCTTGAGGGTCAACAATTCCGGATCGCCAGGACCCGCACCCACCAGCCAGACTTTTGCGCTCATAGTGTTTTCCTCACGAGGTGACGGCGACCGGCTGCGCAGTGGCGGCCAGCAAACGCTTGATTTCCGGGACGCAGGAGCCGCATTGCGTGCCACAGCCCAATTCTTGTTTCAAACCCTGCAGGTCCAGACCGCGGTTAATGCCAGCGCAGACCGCGCTTTGGCTGACGTTTTTGCAGTTGCACAGGGTTTTGCTACCGATGGCCGGCGTACTGCTGTTGCCCGGCGGTGCGCTCAGCGGTGCCAGCAGCCAGCGCCGCAGTTGTTCGTCAGCGCGACCTTCCAGCCACAGGCTTTGCAGCCAGTGTTGGGCAAGGGTTTCACCGGCCAGGCGAATCGCGGTGATCCGGCCGTTCTCGATCCGCACCCGTTTACCGATGGAGCGCCGTGGGTCGTCATAGGCCAAAACGGGGCCGTCGTTGAGTCCCAGGCATTGATCGATATCGCGCAGCAGTTGCGGGTCGGGCGCGACGGCGCTGGCAGCGCGTATCAGCAGCGCGGGGCGTTCACGACCAGCGAGGCTGAGGCTGACGTAGGAAAACGCCTCACAGAGCGGTCGTAGCGTCTCAAAATTCTGTTGAACATCGCCTTCGATCAGGGCGAATAGCTGCCATGGGAGATTTACAGGTTCGAGACGCACGCCACTGTGTTTGAGTTCGGGCTGTTTCGACAAAGGGTCGAAAGCCGGTTGGGTGAGCGCATTGACGCCACCCTTGAGGAAGCGGTCACCCCAATGCATGGGCAGAAAGGCCTGACCGGGTCGTACGCTGTCGTCGCCTCCAACGGCGACAATCACTTCGCCACGGCGACTTTTCAGGTTGACCAGGTCGCCCGATTGCAGCCGCTGCCGACGCAGTTCATCGGGGTGCAAACTCAACACGGCTTCGCTGACGTGGCCGAACAACTGCGCGGCGGTGCCGGTGCGGCTCATGCCGTGCCATTGGTCCCGCAGGCGGCCGGTGATCAGGGTCAGCGGGAAGCGTGCGTCGCGTTGTTCCTTGGCGGCGCGGTACGGGTCGGCCACGAATTGTGCACGTCCACTGGCCGTCGGGAAAATTCCGTCCAGGTACAGCCGGGCTGTGCCTTCGCTGGCGCCAGTGGGGAAGGGCCATTGCTGCGGACCGAGGCGGTCGATCAGTGCATGACTGATGCCGGACAAGTCCAGATCACGCCCGCGGGTCAATTGCGTGTACTCGTCGAAGACCTGCGCCGGGTTTTCAAAGGCAAACAGGCTGCTTTGCCCGGGACGCAGATATTTCTCCAGGCGCTGTGCGAAATCCACCGTGATCGCCCAGTCCGGGCGGGCTTCGCCGGGCGCGACGATGGCTCGGCGAACGTGGGAAATGCGCCGTTCAGAGTTGGTCACCGTGCCGTCCTTTTCGCCCCAACTGGCGGCAGGCAGCAGCAGGTCGGCGAAGGCTGCGGTTTCGGTGGTGCGGAAGGCCTCCTGCAACACCACGAACGGGCAGGCTTGCAGTGCTGCGCGCACGGCGGTTTGATCCGGCATTGATTGCGCGGGGTTGGTGCAGGCGATCCACAGTGCTTTGATTTTTCCGCTGCGCACTTGCTCAAACAATTCGATAGCGGTGAGCCCGGTGTTTGCAGGCAGTTGATCCACGCCCCAATACGCCGCCACTTCTGCGCGATGTTCGGCATTGGCAGCCTCGCGATGGCCTGGCAGCAGGTTCGACAGGCTGCCGGTTTCGCGGCCACCCATGGCATTCGGCTGACCGGTCAGCGAGAAAGGTCCTGCGCCGGGGCGGCCGATTTGCCCGGTGGCCAGGTGCAGGTTGATCAGTGCGCTGTTTTTCGCGCTGCCGGCGGTGGACTGGTTCAAGCCCATGCACCACAGCGACAGGAAGCTCGGTGAAGTGCCAACCCATTCGGCGCATTGCTGCAGTTGCTCGACGCTGATCCCGCAGAGTTGCGAAACCATCTGCGGCGTGTAATCGCGCACCAGGTTCTTCAGTTCGGCCAAGCCTTCGGTGTGGGCCTTGATGAAGTCGCGGTCGACCCAGTCTTCCCACAGCAGCAGGTGCAAAATCCCATGGAACAAGGCGACATCGGTGCCTGGCAGAATCGCCAGGTGCAGGTCAGCCAGATCGCAGGTGTCGGTACGACGCGGGTCGATGACGATGACTTTCATCTGCGGCCGGCGGGATTTTGCTTCCTCCAGGCGACGGAAAAGTATCGGGTGGGCGTAGGCCATGTTACTGCCGACGATCATCACGCAGTCGCTCAATTCCAGGTCTTCGTAGCTGCACGGCGGTGCGTCGGCGCCCAGGCTGCGCTTGTAACCGACCACGGCCGACGACATGCACAGGCGCGAATTGCTGTCGATGTTGTTGGTGCCCACCAGCGCTCGCGCCAGTTTGTTGAAGGCGTAGTAATCCTCGGTCAGCAATTGCCCGGAAATGTAGAACGCCACGCTGTCCGGGCCGTGTTCGGCAATGGTCTCGGCAAAAACGCTGGCGGCGTGATCGAGGGCGGTATCCCAGTCGGTGCGGCTGCGGGCCAGGCCTTTGCCCAGGCGCAGTTCGGGATACAACGCCCTGGCTGCGAGGTCGCCGGTCAGGTGCAAGGTAGAGCCTTTGCTGCACAGTTTGCCGAAATTGGCCGGGTGGGCCGGATCGCCGCTGACGCCGAGAATGCGCTCGCCGTCATGCTCGATCAGCACGCCGCAGCCGACCCCGCAATAGCAGCAGGTGGAAGCGGTGATCTGGTTCATCAGTTTGCTTCCCGCAGGGCCAGCAACACCCGGCCATTCTCGACCCGTGCTGAATGGTGGTGAGCACAACCGATGTCCGGGGCCTGGGCTTCGCCGGTTTCCAGATCGATCTGCCAGTTATGCAGTGGGCAGGCGACCCGTTTGCCATAGATCAGACCCTGGGACAGTGGCCCGCCCTTGTGCGGGCAGCGGTCATCGAGTGCGAAAACCTCATCGTCGCTGGTACGAAAAATCGCAATATCGCCTTTCGGGCCGGCAATGATCCGCGAGCCCAGGGCATTGATTTCTTCCAGTGCGCAGATATCCAGCCAGTTCATACCGGCACCTCCAGATTCTTCACCGTGATGACGTCGAATTCTTTCTTCAACAGCGGTTGCTCCAGGCGTTCCTTCCACGGGTCCTGTTCGAACGACAAGGAGAATTGCAGGCGATCGTTGAGCGCTTTGCGTCGCTGCGGGTCTTCCAGCACGGCTTTCTTGATGTGTTCCATGCCGACCCGTTGCAGGTAGTGCACGGTGCGTTCGAGGTAGAACGCTTCTTCGCGATAGAGCTGCAGGAAAGCGCCGTTGTATTCACGCACTTCTTCGGCGGTCTTGAGCTTGACGAAGAATTCCGCGACTTCGGTTTTGATCCCGCCGTTGCCGCCGATGTACATCTCCCAGCCCGAGTCCACGCCGATAATTCCGACGTCCTTGATCCCCGCTTCCGAGCAGTTGCGTGGGCAGCCGGAGACGGCCAGTTTCACTTTGTGCGGCGACCACATGTTGAACAGGTCGTGCTCAAGCTCGATGCCCAGTTGCGTGGAGTTCTGCGTACCGAAGCGGCAGAACTCGCTGCCGACGCAGGTCTTCACGGTGCGGATGGATTTGCCGTAGGCGTGGCCGGATGGCATGTCGAGATCCTTCCAGACGCCTGGCAGGTCCTGCTTTTTGATCCCCAGCAAATCGATACGCTGGCCGCCGGTCACCTTGACCATCGGCACGTTGTATTTGTCGGCCACGTCGGCGATGCGCCGCAGTTCCGAAGGATTGGTCACACCGCCCCACATCCGTGGGACTACAGAGTAAGTGCCGTCTTTCTGAATGTTGGCGTGGGCCCGTTCGTTGATCAGGCGCGATTGTGGATCATCCTTGGCTTCGCCCGGCCAAGTGGAAATCAGGTAGTAGTTGAGCGCCGGACGGCACGTGGCGCAACCGTTCGGGGTGCGCCAGTTCAGGTAGCTCAGGGTGCCCGCGATGGTCAGCAGGTGCTGGTCGCGGATGGCCTGGCGGATTTGCCCGTGATTCAAGTCGCTGCAACCGCAAATGGCTTTTTCGCTTTTCGGTTTGACGTCTGCTGCGCCGCCCACG
This sequence comes from Pseudomonas sp. BF-B-26, assembly GCF_019956495.1. Taxonomy (NCBI): domain Bacteria; kingdom Pseudomonadati; phylum Pseudomonadota; class Gammaproteobacteria; order Pseudomonadales; family Pseudomonadaceae; genus Pseudomonas; species Pseudomonas sp. BF-B-26. The sequence continues at coordinate 31,907 of NZ_JAHBDP010000101.1, forward strand.
GTGTTGATCAGGATCTGTTCCACCAACCCTGCGCAGGAGCCGCAGGAGCTGGCAGCCTTGGTGTGTTTCTTGACGTCGTCGACGCTGAACAGCCCGTGCTCCTGAATCGCCTTGACGATGGTGCCTTTGCACACGCCGTTGCAGCCGCAGACTTCGGCGGTGTCGGCCATGCTCATGGCTTTGTCCTGGCCTTGATGTCCTACATCGCCTAAAGCGTTTTCGCCGAACATCAGGTGATCGCGGATCTCATCGATGGCGTGATTCTCACGGATCTGCCGGAAATACCAGCCGCCGTCTGCCGTATCGCCGTACAGACAGGCCCCGACCAGCACGTCATCCTTGATCACCAGTTTTTTGTAGACCCCGCCGATAGGGTCGGAGAGGGTGATGGTTTCGGTGCCTTCGCCGCCCATAAAGTCGCCGGCGGAGAACAGGTCGATGCCGGTGACCTTCAATTTGGTCGACGTCACCGAGCCTTTGTAGGTGGCAAAGCCCAATTGGGCGAGGTGGTTGGCGCAGACCTTGGCCTGTTCGAACAGCGGCGCCACCAGGCCGTAAGCGATGCCGCGGTGGCTGGCGCATTCGCCGATGGCGTAGACCCGAGGGTCGTAGGTTTGCATCGTGTCGTTGACCAAAATCCCGCGGTTGCAGGGGATGCCGGATTTTTCCGCAAGTTCGGTGTTGGGTCGAATACCGGCGGCCATCACTACCAGGTCGGCGGGGATGATGTCGCCATTCTTGAACTCAACCGAGCCGACCCGGCCATTGCCGGCATCGTGCAGGGCTTGGGTTTGCTCGCAAAGACGAAAGTGCAGGCCGCGGGCTTCCAGGGCGGTTTGCAGCAACTGGCCGCTGGTTTTGTCCAGTTGCCGTTCCAGCAGCCATTCACCGATGTGCACCACGGTGACGTGCATGCCGCGCAGCATCAGGCCATTGGCGGCTTCCAGGCCGAGCAGGCCGCCACCGATCACAACGGCGTGCTTGTGGGTTTTCGCCGTGTCGATCATTGCCTGGGTGTCGGCGATGTCGCGGTAGCCGATCACGCCGTGCAAGGTGTTGCCGGGAATCGGCAGGATGAAAGGGGTCGAACCGGTAGCGATCAGCAGGCGATCGTATTCGGCCTCGCTACCGTCTTCGGCGATCACGCGGCGTTTGACCCGGTCGATCTCCACCACTTTGCGGTTGAGCAGCAGCTTGATGTTGTTGTCCAGGTACCAGTCCAGATCGTTCAGCACGATCTCTTCGAAGGTCTGTTCGCCGGCCAGTACGGGCGAGAGCAGGATGCGGTTGTAGTTGGTATGAGGTTCGGCGCCGAAGACCGTGATGTCGTACAGCTCATTGCTCAGCTTGAGCAGCTCTTCGAGGGTGCGAACCCCGGCCATGCCGTTGCCGATCATCACCAGTTTTAATTTTTTCATCAGGTTCTCCGGGGAGCTCGGACCCGCCTCATCAGGGCTTTCAGGTCTTGCTCGACAAAATTTGCGCAAACAAAAAAAGGCGTCCCGCTAGTTGCCTAGCGAGGACGCCTTTGTCCTGGTCCCGTTCTCTCGGGCAGCGCATCCTTCATCGTTGAAGGCTGGGCTTTATGTCTGTTGAGAAAGGTAATGCAGTGGTTGTGCCAACTCTCGCAAATGCAGAATTTATGGGCTTTCGTCATGGGCGGAGGGTGTTTTTTGTGCACCGGTTCAATGCGCTATGCCCGGTTTTGAAGCAGAAAAGTCAAAAGATCGCAGCCTGCGTCAGCTCCTACAGGAGATCGTGGGCACCCGTAGGAGCCGCCGCAGGCTGCGATCTTTTGATCTTTTGGGTGCAGTGAAAAACTCAACCATGAAACAACAAAACCAGCAGCACCAGATTCACCAGCAACGACACCAGCGCCAAGGTCCGCCAGACCTTCAACGGTTCGCGCTCCAGCAGCGGTCTGGGGCGCACGCTCAAACTGCGACGCTCGCCCTGTTCCAGCAGCAGCAACCATTCTTCCGCCGTTTCAAAGCGTTGATCCGGATCCGCCGCCACGGCGTGCTCCAGACTTTGCGCAATCCATTCCGGCAGGTCGGGTCGATAGCGACTGGCGCTGACCGGAACCCCGAACCGTGGGCGCTGGAAGGCTTCGATTTCGCCGTAGGGATAATGCCCGGTGAGCAGGAAATACAAGGTCACGCCGACGGCATATAAGTCCTGTTGCGGAGTCGGCGCTTCCCCGCGAAAGGCTTCGGGTGCGATATAGCTGGGTGTTCCAGGCAAGGCAGAAGGCTGATCTTCGGACAGGCCAGGGCAGTAGGCGAGGCCGAAGTCCAGCAGGCGCAATTCGCCGTCGTCCCCCAGTAGCAGGTTCTCCGGTTTGATATCGCGATGGAGAATCTGCCGTCGATGCAGCATGCCAACGGCGCGCAGCAGGCGTTCAGCCAGATCTTGCCATTGCGGCAGAGGCAGCGGTCCGACATCGGCGTGCAGCTCCGCCAAGGTAGATCCGGAATATTCCCGCATCACGTAGTACAAATGCTGACGCTGACTGGCGGCATGGACTTCAGGGAAATGCCGCCCGGCCACGCGCTTGAGAAACCATTCTTCCGACAGCAACGCCTGCCCTGCGAGGTGATCGTCACGCAACGCGCCCGGCAAGGTTTTCAGCAGCCAAGGCTGTTGTTGCCCATCGCGCACCCGATAGAGCAGCGACTGCTGGCTCTGGCCGAGTATTCCTTCAACCTGCCAACCCTCGAAGGTCTGACCCGGTTTCAGCGCTGGCGGCAGCGGCCATTGCTGCAAATGAATCAACGCATCGCCGATGCTCGTTTCACCGAGGACATCGACCCGCACCAACAAGGCGCTGGCGTTGTCCTGGCTGCCGGCCAGATGCGCCGCACTGACCAAGGTCTGCGCAGCGCTGTTCAAATCCGGTTGATCGCGCAGAATTGCCGCAATCGCGGTGTCGCCCAGCACGGCCCAAATGCCGTCGCTGAGCAGTACGAAACTTTCGTTCAACCGCAGTTCGCCATCGAGAAAATCCAGCACCAGATGCTGATCGAGCCCAAGTGCCCGTTTGAGCACATGCTGCATGCCCGGCTGGTCCCAGACGTGATCCTCGCTGACCCGTTGCAAGGTGTCGGCATGCCAGCGATAAACCCGGCAATCGCCTACATGGGCCAAGGTAAACCGCCTACCGCGCATGACCAAAGCACTGACGGTGGTGAGCAACGGTTGCCCACCGCCATTGGCCTGCAACCAGCGATTTTGTGCCAGTAGCAGGCGATCCAATGCCTGCGCGACGCCCCAGGTTTCTGGCGTGGCGTAGTAATCCAGCGCAAGAGCCTGCAACGTCGAGCGGGCGGCGAGACCACCATCGGCGCATTGGCTGACGCCATCGGCGATGGCGAATAGGTAACCCTTGCTCGCCGCCAGCGCCGGGGCTGGAGTCACCAGGCGCAGGGCGTCCTGATTCTCCTCGCGAGGGCCAATGGCGCTCGCTTCGGCAAAACTCAGTTGCAGGCTCATTGAGGCTTCAGACCCGTGCAGCGGTCACGGCTGCCGAACCCCAAGTGGTTCTCCAGCGACGTTTCACGCCGTGCAGACCGAACCAGGCCAGAACGCCAAGGCTGGCGAACAACCACAAGGCCAGTTGATAGCTGCCGGTGCTTTGCTTGATCGCGCCCATGCCCGCTGCCAGTGCAAATCCACCAATACCGCCGGCCATGCCGATCAAACCGGTCATCACACCGATCTCTCGACGAAAACGCTGCGGCACCAATTGGAAAACGGCGCCATTACCTGCACCCAAACCGAGCATGGTGCAGACGAAAAGTGCCAGTGCCGCGTAGGAACTCGGCAGATTGAAACCCACCGCTGCGATGCAGACCGCCGCCACCGAGTACATCCCCAGCAGGGTACGAATGCCACCGAAGCGGTCGGCTAGAGCGCCGCCCAACGGACGCATCAAACTGCCGCCGAACACGCAGGCGGCGGTGTAGTAGCCGGCGGTCACCGGGCTCAGGCCATATTGGTCGTTGAAATAGCCGGGCAGGGCGCTGGCCAGGCCGATGAAGCCACCGAAGGTCACGCTGTAGAAAAACATGAACCACCAGCTGTCGCGATCGCCCAAGGCCTTGAAGTAGTCGGACACGGACTTGGCTTTTGGCCGCTCAGGCGAGTTTTTGGCCAGCCAGGCGAAGACGATGATGGTCAGGATCAGCGGAATCAGGGCGAAGCCGAACACGTTGCTCCAGCCAAATGCCGCGGCCAGCACCGGGGCGATCAGTGCAGCGAGCACGGTGCCCGAGTTACCGGCACCGGCGATGCCCATAGCTTTGCCTTGGTGCTGGGGTGGATACCATTGCGAGGCCAGCGGCAGGGCGACGGCGAAGGATGCGCCGGCCATGCCGAGGAACAGGCCCAGCACCAACGCTTGTTCGTAACTGTGAATGCCGAGTTTCCAGGCACCGAACAGGGCGCAGATGACGATCACCTGGCCAATCAGCCCGGCGGTTTTCGGCGACAGGCGATCAGCCAGCAAGCCCATTACAAAGCGCAATACCGCCCCGGCCAGAATCGGCGTGGCCACCACCAGCCCGCGCTGTTGGGTGGTCAGGTGCAGGTCGGCGGCGATCTGCACCGCCAGTGGGCCGAGCAGGTACCAGACCATGAAACTCAGGTCGAAATAGAGGAAGGCCGCGAACAATGTCGGGGTATGGCCAGATTTCCAGAAGCTTGAATTCATCGCGCACCTCAGCTGTTAGGAGTCTCGAGAAGGAGTCATGAGCTTGCAGGTGGGGCGCCGCATCGGCCGCACCACCGGCCCCGGTCTGTGGGGCCAAAACAAAAAAACGCCGCCACCGGATTCGCCAAAGGGCAAATGAGGTGAGCGACGTCTTTGTCGTAGGTGGGGCAACCGCCGTTGGTTACCTGTAGCGATTACTTTGCGAGATCTGTGCCAACAGGTAAACCGAGTTGCGGCCATTCGCGAGCAAGCCCGCTCCCACAGTTGATTTGTGTACGACGCAATTCCCTTGTGGGAGCGGGCTTGCTCGCGAAGGCGATAGGGCATTCACCGCAGGGCTTCAGCCGAGCAGCTCACTCATGGCAATGATCTGCTCCGCCACCTGTATCAGCTTCTGCTGCCGGCTCATGGCCTGGCGGCGCATCAGGGTGTAGGCCTCTTCCTCGTTGCAGTCCTTCATTTTCATCAGCAGCCCTTTGGCCAGCTCGATGCGCTTGCGCTCGGCCAGTTGCTGGTCTCGGGCGTTGAGTTGGGCGCGCAGGGCCTGGTCGCTTTCAAAACGCGCCATGGCCACGTCGAGAATCGGCTGCAAGCGCTGTGCGTGGATGCCTTCGACGATGTAGGCGCTGACGCCGGACTTGATCGCCTGACGCATCACATTGGGGTCATGTTCATCGGTAAACATCACGATCGGCCGTGGTTGGTCGCGACTCACCAGCACCACTTGCTCCATCACATCGCGGCTCGGTGACTCGGTATCGATCAAAATCACGTCCGGACGCACCGTTTCGACGCGCGCAGGCAGATCGATGGTCAGGCCCGACTCGTCGATCACCTCGAACCCGGCTTCGGTCAGGGCCGCCTTCAGGCGACCGACTTTCTTCGCAGTGTCGTTGATCAGCAGGATACGCAACATATTCGTGGTCTCCTGTCAGCGGCTGGCGAGAAGGGGCGAGCTGTCGCTCATGGCGTGCAGCTTGAAACTGCGGGCATAGCCGGCGGGGTCCAGGCCATCCCAGACCTTGCCGTCGATCAACTGGCTGCTGCGCATTGGCTGATCACTCGCGGTCACACCTACAGCGGTGGCGGCCTCTCGATACAAGTCTAGTTGCTGGACCTGACGGGCCACGCCCAGGTAGTCCGGGTCGTCGCGCAACAAACCCCAGCGTCGGAACTGGGTCATGAACCACATGCCATCGGACAGATACGGCAGATTGACCTCGCCATCACCATGGAAGCGCAGCGCGTGCGGGTCTTGCCAGCGATGACCCAGGCCATCGGCGTAGTCACCGAGCAATCGCGGTTCGATGCAGCCGAGCGGTGCGTCGAGGTATTGCGGGGCACTCAACAGCTTCGCGGTGCTGCGGCGATTCTCGGTGCTTTCTTCGATGAAGCGGCTGGCCTCCAGAATCGCCATCACCAGCGCCCGTGCGGTGTTGGGGTATTGCTCGACAAAGGCGCGGGTGCAGCCGAGGACTTTTTCCGGGTGATCGGGCCAGATGGTCTGGGTGGTGGCCATCGTGAACCCCAGGTTCTGCTGCACCGCGCTGGCAGACCATGGCTCGCCGACGCAGAAACCGTCGATGCGCCCGGCTTGCAGGTGCGCGACCATTTGCGGCGGCGGTACCACCACGCTGTCGACGTCCTGCAATGGGTGGATGCCCTGACTCGCGAGCCAGTAATACAGCCACATGGCGTGGGTGCCCGTAGGAAATGTCTGGGCGAAGGTGAGTTTTGGGCGACTTTGGTGCACGTGCCGCTCCAGTGCTTCAGGACTGGTCACGTCCAGCGCTTGCAAGCCATGGGAGAGGTTGATGCTCTGGCCATTCTGATTCAGGCCCATAAGCACTGCCATGTCGGTCGACGCGACACCGCCGATGCCCAAATGCACGGCGTAGATCAAACCGTACAGACTGTGGGCAGCGTCGAGTTCGCCACTGACCAGTTTGTCCCGCAGGTTGGCCCAGGACGACTGGCGCTTGAGGTTCAGGGTCAGGCCATAAGGTTGGGCGAAGCCCTGCGTGGCCGCGACCACTACCGAGGCGCAGTCGCTCAGGGCCATGAAACCGAGGTTGATTTCGGTCTTTTCCGGGGCATCGCTGCCGTTGACCCAGGCCAGAGGGTTGGCTGGAACTTCAATCATCAGTAAACACCTTCCATAAAAAAGCGCCGGACCGGGCTGCTTGCCAGGGCAAGGCCAAGTGACGACGCCTTTGTCTTTCGACTCATCCCGCCGTTGGCATGAGTGCTGATGTCAGTGACGGTGCAAGGCATATGCCATCGCTCGCTGATTTTGTCGCGCGCCTCGCCTGCAACCCCGATGCCCGGCTATAATCGCCGCCACTTTTCGTAGCCCAGAGTCAAACCCGCCCATGTACACCCTGGCCCGTCAGCTGTTGTTCAAACTTTCCCCGGAAACCTCCCACGATCTGTCCCTGGACCTGATCGGCGCGGGCGGGCGTTTGGGCCTCAACAGCTTGCTGTGCAAGGCGCCAGCGAAATTGCCGGTGACCGTCATGGGCCTGGACTTCCCGAACCCGGTGGGGCTGGCGGCTGGTCTGGACAAGAACGGCGCGGCCATCGACGGTTTTGCGCAACTGGGTTTTGGGTTTGTCGAAATCGGCACCATCACCCCGCGTCCGCAGCCGGGCAACCCGAAGCCACGCATTTTCCGTCTGCCGGATGCCGAGGCGATCATCAACCGCATGGGGTTCAACAACCTCGGCGTCGATCACCTGCTGGCTCGAGTGGCGGCGGCCAGGTTCAAAGGCGTGCTGGGCATCAATATCGGCAAAAACTTCGATACCCCGGTTGAGCGGGCGGTCGACGACTACCTGATCTGCCTGGACAAGGTCTACCCCCATGCCAGCTACGTGACAGTCAACGTCAGCTCGCCGAACACCCCGGGCCTGCGCAGCCTGCAATTCGGCGATTCGCTGAAGCAGTTGTTGGCCGACCTGGCGACGCGCCGCGCAGAACTGGCGCTGCGCCACGGCAAACATGTACCGCTGGCGATCAAGATTGCGCCGGACATGACCGACGAAGAAACCGCTCAGGTCGCGCAAGCGCTGATCGACACCGGGATGGACGCGGTAATCGCCACCAACACCACCCTGAGCCGCGTCGGCGTAGAAGGCATGGAGCATGGTGACGAGGCGGGCGGTCTGTCTGGCGCACCGGTTCGGGACAAGAGTACCCACACCGTGAAGGTACTGGCGGCCGAGTTGGCCGGTCGCTTGCCGATCATCGCCGTGGGCGGCATCACCGAAGGCAAGCACGCGGCTGAGAAAATCGCTGCGGGTGCCAGCCTGGTGCAGCTCTATTCCGGCTTCATCTACAAAGGCCCGGCGCTGATTCGTGAATCCGTCGACGCGATAGCAGCCCTGCGCTAAACCCTGTGGGAGCGGGCTTGCTCGCGAAAGCGGTGTGTCATTCAGCTTTGATGTCGACTGACACACCGCATTCGCG
>NZ_JAHBDP010000113.1:0-151574 GCF_019956495.1 Pseudomonas sp. BF-B-26
ACATTCAACATTATCGTTGACTGAGGCACCGCCTTCGCGAGCAAGCCCGCTCCCACATTGTTTTGTGTCTGCCGGAAAATGGCGATTCTGTCATGTCGTTCTAATACTAAGGTCGTCTGGAACCAGTTCCGTAGCCGCATAGAGTGGATAACGTTCCAACTTCATCTGTGCTGCGAGGATAAAAACAATGAACGACAGCATTTACCTCTCGATTCAAAACAGCCCACGCTTCAAGGAGCTGGTTAGTAAGCGAGAAAGGTTCGCCTGGATTCTTTCGGCGATCATGCTTGGGCTTTACTCCGGATTCATCCTTTTGATTGCTTACGGGCCGCATATTCTGGGGGCGAAAATCAGCCCCGAGTCTTCGATTACCTGGGGGATACCCATTGGTGTCGGGTTGATTCTCTCGGCCTTTATCCTGACTGCAATCTACGTACGACGCGCCAACGGCGAATTCGACGACCTGAACAATGCGATTCTCAAGGAGGCTCAGCAATGATCCGGCGTCTAATGGCTCTATTGAGCATCGCAGCCTTTGCACCTGGCGCCTGGGCAGGTGAAGCCCTGACCGGCGAAGTGCATAAACAACCGCTCAACGTTTCCGCGATCCTGATGTTCGTCGCGTTCGTTGGTCTGACCCTGTGCATCACCTACTGGGCTTCCAAACGCAACAACTCGGCGGCTGACTACTATGCGGCGGGTGGCAAGATCACCGGCTTACAGAACGGTCTGGCAATCGCCGGCGACTACATGTCGGCGGCGTCCTTCCTGGGTATTTCCGCCCTGGTGTTCACTTCTGGCTACGACGGCCTGATCTACTCGATCGGGTTCCTGGTGGGCTGGCCGATCATTCTGTTCCTGATCGCCGAGCGCCTGCGTAACCTGGGTAAATACACCTTTGCCGACGTGGCGTCCTACCGCCTTGGGCAAACCCAGATCCGCACGCTGTCCGCTTGCGGTTCGCTGGTGGTGGTGGCGTTCTACCTGATCGCGCAAATGGTCGGTGCCGGCAAGCTGATCCAGCTGCTGTTCGGTCTCGACTACTACGTTGCGGTGATCCTGGTCGGTATCCTGATGTGCATGTACGTGTTGTTCGGCGGCATGCTGGCGACCACTTGGGTGCAGATCATCAAGGCCGTGTTGCTGCTGTCCGGTGCTTCGTTCATGGCGCTGATGGTCATGAAGCACGTCAACTTCGACTTCAGCTTGCTGTTTTCCGAGGCGATCAAGGTTCACCCTAAAGGTGAAGCGATCATGAGCCCGGGCGGCCTGGTGAAAGATCCGGTCTCGGCATTCTCGCTTGGCCTGGCACTGATGTTCGGTACCGCTGGCCTGCCGCACATTCTGATGCGCTTCTTCACCGTGAGTGATGCGAAAGAAGCTCGCAAGAGCGTGCTGTATGCAACCGGCTTCATCGGCTACTTCTATATTCTGACGTTCATCATCGGCTTCGGCGCGATCTTGCTGGTCAGCACTAACCCTGCCTTTAAAGATGCGGCTGGCGCGCTGTTGGGCGGCAACAACATGGCGGCGGTGCACCTGGCTAACGCGGTGGGTGGCAGTATCTTCCTGGGCTTCATCTCGGCAGTCGCGTTCGCAACCATTCTGGCTGTGGTGGCTGGTTTGACCCTGGCCGGTGCTACGGCGGTGTCTCACGACCTTTATGCCAGCGTGATCAAGAAGGGCAAGGCCAACGACAAGGATGAGATCCGCGTTTCGAAAATCACCACCGTCTGCCTGGGTGTGTTGGCGATCGGCTTGGGCATTCTGTTCGAAAGCCAGAACATCGCGTTCATGGTGGGCCTGGCGTTCTCCATCGCGGCGAGCTGTAACTTCCCGGTGCTGCTGCTTTCCATGTACTGGAAGAAGCTGACCACGCGTGGTGCGATGATCGGCGGTTGGTTGGGTCTGATCAGTGCCGTTGGCTTGATGGTCCTTGGGCCAACCATTTGGGTGCAGATCCTGCATCACGAGAAGGCTATCTTCCCGTATGAGTACCCGGCACTGTTCTCCATGGCCATTGCGTTTGTCGGGATCTGGTTCTTCTCGATCACTGACAAGTCGACGGCCGGTGTTAATGAGCGTGCGTTGTTCTTCCCGCAGTTTGTTCGTTCGCAGACGGGGTTGGGGGCGAGTGGGGCGGTTGCTCACTAAGGCTTCAGACTTGGCTATATAAGCTGCGTTAAACAGAAATGCCCCGGTCGAGAGATTGGGGCATTTTTTATTGGGCGGTTATCGGACCCTGTGGGAGCGGGCTTGCTCGCGAAGGCTGTTTCGCGGCTGGTCGAGATTTTTGATGGTGTACATATCCGTTTCTGCGGTAACGGCTGATTGTGGTTTCGCTTTTACAGCGACTCACTTTTTCAAACGCCAAAAAGTAAGCAAAAGGCTTCGCCCCGGCGTACGGCACTTCGCTAAAGCTCAGTGTTCCCTCGCTACGGTGTCCATCAGGGGGCATCGCCTACGGTCTGCTTCGCGACGACCTCCTCTCGATGTGTGCGGCTTCGCCGCACGGCGCTACGCGCCTAACCCCCTGATGAACACCTCCGTTCGGCCTGCCGAAGGGGCGAAAGATCAAAAGCAGGGTCAACATCAAAAGCCAAAGCCAAAGCCAGATCAACAACCTGTCGCTCACTGATCGTTCCCTCGCGTGAGAACGATCAGGTTCATCGCACAAACAAAAAACGGCCTCTATATAAATAGAGGCCGTTTCCGGTGCAGCTTTAAGACGTTATCGCAAGACAGGTCTTATTTGCGGTCTTCCAGCTTGGTGATGTCACGCGACTCGTAGCCGGTGTACAGCTGGCGCGGACGGCCAATCTTGTACGGGCTGGAGAGCATTTCTTTCCAGTGGGAGATCCAGCCGACGGTCCGCGCCAAAGCGAAGATGACGGTGAACATGCTGGTTGGAATGCCGATCGCCTTGAGGATGATCCCCGAGTAGAAGTCGACGTTCGGGTACAGCGAGCGTTCGATGAAGTACGGGTCGGTCAGGGCGATCTCTTCCAGGCGCATGGCCAGTTCGAGTTGCGGATCGTTGGTAATGCCCAGTTCTTTCAGCACTTCGTCGCAGGTCTGCTTCATGACTGTTGCGCGTGGGTCGCGGTTTTTGTAAACCCGGTGACCGAAGCCCATCAGTTTGAACGGATCGTTCTTGTCCTTGGCCTTGGCGATGTACTTGTCGATGTTCGACACATCGCCAATTTCATCGAGCATGGTCAGAACGGCTTCGTTCGCGCCGCCGTGGGCAGGGCCCCACAGTGCAGCGATGCCGGCGGCGATACAGGCGAACGGGTTGGCACCCGAAGAGCCGGCCAGGCGTACGGTGGAAGTCGATGCGTTCTGCTCGTGGTCGGCATGGAGGATGAAGATCTTGTCCATGGCGTTGGCGAGTACCGGGCTGATCGGTTTGATCTCGCACGGGGTGTTGAACATCATGTGCAGGAAGTTTTCCGCGTACGTCAGGTCGTTGCGCGGGTACATCATGGGTTGCCCCATCGAGTACTTGTAAACCATCGCTGCCAGGGTGGGCATCTTGGCAACCAGGCGGATCGCGGAGATTTCGCGATGCTGCGGGTTATTGATGTCCAGGGAGTCGTGGTAGAAGGCCGAGAGGGCGCCGACTACGCCGCACATGACGGCCATCGGGTGGGCGTCGCGACGGAAGCCGTTGAAGAAGGTCTTCAGCTGCTCGTGAACCATGGTGTGGTTCTTCACGGTGCTGACGAACTGGGCCTTCTGTTCTGCGGTCGGCAATTCGCCGTTGAGCAGCAGATAGCAGGTTTCCAGGTAGTCCGACTTTTCAGCCAACTGTTCGATCGGGTAGCCGCGGTGCAGCAGGATGCCGTTGTCGCCGTCGATATAGGTGATCTTCGACTCGCAGGAAGCTGTCGACATGAAACCAGGGTCAAAGGTGAAACGGCCCGTGGCCGTCAGGCCCCGAACATCGATAACATCGGGACCAACGGTGCCGGTTAAAATGGGCAGCTCGACGGGGGCTGCGCCCTCGATGATCAACTGCGCTTTTTTGTCAGCCATGTGGCCTCCTATTTATGCTTGAAATCATCAGACAGACCCCCCACGCAGGGCCCGCACCACTATAGTGAGATAAATTCGAATGTCAATTTGCCTAAAGTCTTGCTCCAGAAGGCTTTAACTGGACTTTTTCCTCGAAATTGACTGCCATTTACGCCTTTTATACGACTTGTGCAATGAGCTATTAGGGGAAGGCGATTGCGTTGTCATTAGTAGCCTAACTGTCTATACTCGGCCTCCGACCGCCAGGGGCTTTTGGGCCTGCTTTACTGGGGGTCGCACTCCCTGGGTGGTGGGTACCTGACCAGTGCACTCCCCAACAACTTTGCCCTGATTGTTAGGGGCTCTTCAGTGTGAAAAAAAGCCGTGAATAGCCAACGACCTGTAAACCTAGACCTAAGGACCATCAAACTCCCAGTCACTGCTTACACGTCCATTCTTCACCGAATCTCCGGAATCATCCTCTTTGTCAGCCTGGCCATCATGCTTTATGCATTGGACAAGTCGCTCGACTCGGAAGAAGGCTTCGGTCAGGTGAAAGCGTGTCTGACCAGTCCGCTAGCCAAGCTAGTGACATGGGGCATCCTGTCCGCCTTGCTGTATCACTTGGTTGCCGGTGTGCGCCATTTGATGATGGACATGGGCATCGGCGAGTCGCTTGAGGGCGGCAAACTGGGCTCGAAAATCGTTATCGCCTTTTCCGTGGTGGTAATCGTTCTGGCAGGAGTTTGGATATGGTAACTAACGTCACGAACCTGTCGCGTTCGGGCCTCTATGACTGGATGGCACAACGTGTGTCTGCGGTCGTTCTCGCGGCTTATTTCATTTTCCTGATCGGATACGTCGTTGCCCATCCTGGCATCGGCTACGCCCAATGGCATGAACTGTTCGCAAGCAACTGGATGCGTATTTTCAGTCTCCTGGCCCTCGTTGCCCTCGGCGCTCACGCCTGGGTCGGCATGTGGACCATCGCGACCGACTACCTGACGCCAATGGCGTTCGGCAAGTCCGCGACTGCAGTACGTTTCCTTTTCCAGGCAGTATGCGGCGTTGCGATGTTCGCTTACTTCGTCTGGGGTGTGCAGATTCTCTGGGGTATCTGATTCATGTCTACTACAGTTAATACGCTTTCGTTCGACGCCATCATTATTGGCGGCGGCGGTGCTGGTATGCGCGCTGCTCTGCAGCTGGCACAGGGTGGTCACAAGACCGCCGTAGTTACCAAGGTTTTCCCGACTCGTTCGCACACTGTATCCGCCCAGGGTGGCATCACTTGCGCCATCGCCTCGGCAGATCCGAACGATGACTGGCGCTGGCACATGTACGATACCGTCAAGGGTTCCGACTATATCGGTGACCAGGACGCTATCGAATACATGTGTTCCGTAGGCCCGGAAGCGGTCTTCGAACTCGAGCACATGGGCTTGCCGTTCTCCCGTACCGAACAAGGCCGCATCTATCAGCGCCCGTTCGGCGGTCAGTCGAAAGACTTCGGTAAAGGTGGCCAGGCTGCCCGTACGTGCGCCGCTGCCGACCGTACCGGTCACGCACTGCTGCACACCCTGTACCAGGCCAACCTGAAAGCCGGCACTGTATTCCTCAACGAATACTACGGTGTCGACCTGGTGAAGAACGAAGATGGTGCCTTTGTCGGCATGATCGTCATCTGCATCGAAACCGGCGAAACTTCCTACGTCCGCGCTAACGCCACTGTACTGGCGACTGGCGGTGCAGGTCGTATCTACTCGTCCACCACCAATGCCCTGATCAACACCGGTGACGGCGTCGGCATGGCTCTGCGTGCTGGCGTGCCGGTACAAGACATTGAAATGTGGCAGTTCCACCCGACCGGCATCGCCGGCGCCGGTGTACTGGTGACTGAAGGTTGCCGCGGTGAAGGCGGTTACCTGATCAACAAGCACGGCGAGCGTTTCATGGAGCGTTATGCTCCGAACGCCAAAGACCTTGCTGGTCGTGACGTTGTTGCCCGTTCGATGGTTAAAGAAATCATCGCCGGCAACGGTTGCGGTCCGGATGGCGACCACGTAATGCTGAAACTCGATCACCTCGGTGAAGAAGTTCTGCACAGCCGTCTGCCAGGCATCATGGAACTGTCCAAGACCTTCGCCCACGTCGATCCAGCCGTGTCGCCGATTCCGGTCGTTCCAACCTGCCACTATATGATGGGCGGCGTGCCGACCAACATCCACGGTCAGGCAATCACTCAGGATGCCGACGGCGTTGACCAGATCATCCCGGGCCTGTTCGCAGTAGGCGAAGTGGCTTGCGTATCGGTTCACGGTGCCAACCGTCTGGGCGGCAACTCGCTGCTCGACCTGGTGGTATTCGGTCGTGCGGCCGGCCTGTTCCTGGAACAGACCCTCAAAGAAGGCGTCGACTACACCCGCGCTCGCCAGTCCGACATCGACGCTGCCCTGGCACGTCTCGATGGCCTGAACTCGCGTACCGAGGGCGAAGACGTCGCCACCCTGCGTAAAGAGCTGCAAAGCTGCATGCAGAACTACTTCGGTGTATTCCGTACCGGCGAATACATGCAGAAGGGTATTGCTCAGTTGGCTGATCTGCGTGGCCGTATCGCCAACGTCAAGATCAACGACAAGAGCCAGGCGTTCAACACCGCTCGTATCGAAGCTCTGGAACTGCAGAACCTGCTGGAAGTGGCCGAAGCTACCGCCATCGCTGCAGAGATCCGCAAAGAGTCCCGCGGCGCTCACGCCCGTGAAGACTACGAAGATCGCGACGACGAAAACTGGCTGTGCCACACCCTGTACTTCCCGGGTGACAAGCGCGTAACCAAGCGTGCTGTGAACTTCTCGCCGAAGACTGTTCCGACTTTTGAACCTAAGATTCGGACTTATTAAGGGTGGCCGCCATGTTGCAAGTCAGTGTTTATCGCTACAACCCTGATCAGGACGCTGCGCCGTTCATGCAGGAATTTACGGTCGATACCGGTGGTAAAGACCTGATGGTGCTGGACGTGCTGGCCCTGATCAAAGAGCAGGACGAAGGTTTCTCCTATCGTCGCTCTTGCCGTGAAGGTGTTTGCGGTTCCGACGGCATGAACATCAACGGCAAAAACGGTCTGGCGTGCGTCACGCCGCTGTCCGCTGTCGTAAAAGGTAACAAGCTGATCGTTCGTCCTCTGCCAGGTTTGCCGGTAATCCGTGACCTGGTCGTCGATATGAGCATCTTCTACAAGCAATACGAAAAGGTTAAGCCATACCTGCAGAACGACACGCCGGCTCCGGCCATCGAACGTCTGCAGTCCCCTGAAGAGCGTGAAAAGCTCGACGGTCTGTACGAGTGCATCCTGTGCGCTTGCTGCTCGACCTCTTGCCCGTCCTTCTGGTGGAACCCGGACAAGTTCCTGGGTCCAGCTGCTCTGCTGCAAGCGTATCGCTTCCTGGCCGACAGCCGCGACACCAAGACTGCCGAGCGTCTGGCTTCGCTGGATGACCCGTTCAGCGTATTCCGCTGCCGCGGGATCATGAACTGCGTCAACGTCTGCCCGAAAGGCCTGAACCCGACTAAGGCCATCGGTCACGTACGTAACATGCTGCTGCAAAGCGGCGTGTGATTCAGCTGTAGTATCCGCAAGACCGCTGTACCCGTAGATGCTACGGCGCAGGCTTCAACCGGCGCCGTAGTTTTAACCTGAGCAGCAGCTTATAAGGCTGCGGCTCTTATTTTGAAGAAATGAGACAAGCAGGGGCATCCGGGCTGGTACCCGGACTATCAGCGTGATCCTAAGTGGCTTGTTTTAGTCGCTGCATTCGGACTTCTGCAAGCGTGCTCGGTGTCGACGCCGGTGGTGTTCCCCTAACCGAGGGTGACCAAGCATGCAAGAAAGCGTGATGCAGCGCATGTGGAACAGCGCCTACCTATCCGGTAGTAACGCTGCCTATGTGGAAGAGCTCTACGAGCTCTACCTGCACGACCCTAACGCTGTGCCAGAAGAGTGGCGCACCTACTTCCAGAAGTTGCCTGCTGACGGCAACACTGCCACCGATGTTTCGCACTCCACAATTCGCGATCATTTCGTCTTGCTGGCAAAGAACCAGCGCCGCGCCCAACCGGTTTCCGCCGGCAGCGTGAGCAGTGAGCACGAGAAGAAGCAAGTTGAAGTGCTGCGATTGATCCAGGCCTACCGTATGCGTGGCCACCAGGCAGCCCAGCTTGACCCGCTGGGGCTGTGGCAGCGTCCTGCACCTGCAGACCTGTCGATCAATCATTACGGCTTGACCAATGCCGATCTTGATACGACCTTCCGTGCCGGCGACCTGTTCATCGGCAAAGAGGAGGCGAGCCTACGCGAAATTCACGAAGCGTTGCAGCAGACATATTGCCGCACCATCGGCGCTGAATTTACGCACATCACCGATTCCGAGCAGCGCCAGTGGTTCCAGCAGCGTCTGGAAAGCGTGCGCGGCCGTCCGACGTACTCCGCCGACATCAAGAGCCACCTGCTCGAGCGTGTCACCGCCGGCGAAGGTCTGGAAAAATACCTGGGTACCAAATACCCGGGTACCAAGCGTTTCGGTCTGGAAGGCGGCGAGAGCCTGATTCCGATGCTCGACGAGCTGATCCAGCGTTCCGGTTCCTACGGCACCAAGGAAATCGTTATCGGCATGGCCCACCGTGGTCGTCTGAACGTGCTGGTCAACACCTTCGGCAAGAACCCGCGCGAGCTGTTCGACGAGTTCGAAGGCAAGAAGAAGGTCGAGCTGGGTTCCGGTGACGTTAAATATCACCAGGGCTTCTCGTCCAACGTAATGACCACCGGTGGTGAAGTTCACCTGGCCATGGCGTTCAACCCGTCCCACCTGGAAATCGTTTCCCCAGTGGTCGAGGGTTCGGTTCGCGCCCGTCAGGATCGTCGTAACGACCCTACCGGCGAGAAGGTTCTGCCGATCTCCATCCACGGTGACGCGGCATTCGCCGGTCAAGGCGTGGTCATGGAAACCTTCCAGATGTCGCAAACCCGCGGTTTCAAGACCGGCGGCACCGTGCACATCGTGATCAACAACCAGGTCGGTTTCACCATCAGCAACCCACTGGACTCGCGCTCCACCGAGTACGCGACCGACGTTGCCAAGATGATCCAGGCGCCGATCCTCCATGTGAATGGTGATGATCCGGAAGCCGTGTTGTTCGTGACCCAGCTGGCCATCGACTACCGCATGCAGTTCAAGCGTGACGTGGTGATCGACCTGGTCTGCTACCGTCGTCGTGGCCACAACGAGGCCGACGAGCCAAGCGGCACCCAGCCAATCATGTATCAGCAGATCGCCAAACAGCGCACCACCCGTGAGCTGTATGCCGATCGTCTGACTCAGGGCGGTGTGCTGGACGCAGAGCGTGTTCAGGCGAAAGTCGATGAATACCGCAATGCGCTGGACAACGGTCTGCATGTTGTAAAAAGCCTGGTCAAAGAGCCGAACAAAGAGTTGTTCGTGGACTGGCGTCCGTATCTGGGCCACGCCTGGACCGCGCGTCACGACACTCGCTTCGATCTGAAAACCTTGCAGGAACTGTCCGCCAAGCTGCTGGAGATTCCGGAAGGCTTCGTGGTTCAGCGCCAGGTCTCGAAAATCTACGAAGACCGTCAGAAAATGCAAGCCGGCGGCCTGCCGATCAACTGGGGTTACGCCGAAACCATGGCGTACGCGACCCTGGCGTTCGAAGGTCACCCGATTCGCATGACGGGTCAGGACATCGGTCGCGGTACGTTCTCGCACCGTCACGCTGTCTTGCACAACCAGAAAGACGCGGGTACCTACATCCCGCTGCAAAACCTGTACAAGGGCCAGCCACGTTTCGACCTGTACGATTCGTTCCTGTCCGAAGAAGCCGTGCTGGCGTTCGAATACGGTTACTCGACCACCACGCCTGAGGCGCTGGTGATCTGGGAAGCCCAGTTCGGCGACTTCGCCAACGGTGCTCAGGTGGTTATCGACCAGTTCATCACCAGTGGCGAGCACAAGTGGGGCCGTCTCTGCGGTCTGACCATGCTGCTGCCGCACGGTTATGAAGGTCAGGGGCCGGAGCACTCTTCGGCTCGTCTGGAGCGTTACCTGCAGCTGTGCGCCGAGCACAATATTCAGGTCGCCGTCCCGACTACGCCTGCTCAGATCTACCACTTGCTGCGTCGTCAGGTGATTCGCCCGCTGCGCAAGCCGTTGATCGTCCTGACTCCGAAGTCGCTGTTGCGTCACAAACTGGCCATCTCGACCCTGGAAGATCTGGCCGAAGGTTCGTTCCAGACCGTTATCCCGGAAATCGATACCCTGGACCCGAAAAAGGTCGAGCGCATTGTTCTGTGTAGCGGCAAGGTCTACTACGACCTGCTGGAAAAACGCCGTGCCGAAGGTCGTGATGACATCGCCATCGTGCGTATCGAGCAGCTGTACCCATTCCCTGAAGACGACTTGAAAGAAGTCCTGGCTCCTTACACTAACGCCAAGCATGCCGTTTGGTGTCAGGAAGAGCCGATGAACCAGGGTGCCTGGTACTGCAGCCAACACCACTTGCGTCGTAGCATCAGTACGCTCAATAAGTCTCTCGTACTCGAGTACGCGGGCCGTGAGGCTTCTGCTGCACCTGCTTGTGGTTATGCATCGATGCACGCTGAGCAGCAG
The DNA here is from genome assembly GCF_019956495.1 of Pseudomonas sp. BF-B-26. Taxonomy (NCBI): domain Bacteria; kingdom Pseudomonadati; phylum Pseudomonadota; class Gammaproteobacteria; order Pseudomonadales; family Pseudomonadaceae; genus Pseudomonas; species Pseudomonas sp. BF-B-26. The sequence continues at coordinate 10,695 of NZ_JAHBDP010000113.1, forward strand.
GAAAAACTGCTGCAAGACGCCTTTACTGTTTAACGCCTTCGCGCACCTGAAACCGAATTTAAGGACCCACAGATAATGGCTATCGAAATCAAAGCCCCCACTTTCCCGGAATCGGTTGCCGATGGCACCGTTGCCACCTGGCACAAAAAGCCGGGCGACGCCGTCAAGCGCGATGACCTGATCGTCGACATCGAAACTGACAAAGTCGTACTGGAAGTGTTGGCCACCGCTGACGGCGTACTGGGCGCTATCGTCAAGAACGAAGGCGACACCGTTCTGTCCGACGAAGTCCTGGGCTCCATCGAAGCGGGCGGCGCTGCTGCCGCTCCAGCTGCTGCCGCTGCTCCGGCCGCTGCACAAGCTGCTGCTCCGGCCGCTGAAGGCGAAGATGATCCTGTTGCTGCACCGGCTGCTCGCAAGCTGGCTGAAGAAAACGGTATCAACATCGCTTCCGTTGCCGGCACTGGCAAAGGCGGTCGTGTGACCAAGGAAGACGTTGTTGCCGCTGTAGCTGCCAAGAAAGCTGCTCCGGCTGCCGCACCTGCCAAGGCTGCTGCGCCTGCCGGTGCTGCTCCAGTGTTCGCTGCCGGCGATCGCATCGAGAAGCGCGTACCGATGACCCGCGTGCGGGCCACCGTTGCCAAGCGTCTGGTTGAAGCTCAATCGAACATGGCAATGCTGACCACTTTCAACGAAGTCGACATGACTGAAGTCATGGCCCTGCGTTCGAAGTACAAGGACCTGTTCGAGAAGTCCCACAATGGCGTGCGCCTGGGCTTCATGTCGTTCTTCGTCAAGGCTGCCACCGAAGCGCTGAAACGCTTCCCGGCTGTCAACGCGTCGATCGACGGTGCTGACATCGTTTATCACGGCTACGCTGACGTCGGTGTTGCTGTTTCCAGCGACCGCGGCCTGGTTGTTCCGGTTCTGCGTAACGCCGAACTGATGAGCCTGGCTGAAATCGAAGGCGGCATTGCCACCTTCGGCAAGAAGGCTCGTGACGGCAAACTGTCGATGGACGAGATGACCGGCGGTACGTTCACCATCACCAACGGTGGTACTTTCGGTTCGATGATGTCGACGCCGATCGTCAACCCGCCTCAAGCGGCCATCCTGGGCATGCACAACATTCTGCAGCGTCCTATGGCGATCAACGGTCAGGTTGTTATCCGTCCGATGATGTACCTGGCTCTGTCCTACGATCACCGTCTGATCGATGGCAAAGAAGCTGTGACCTTCCTGGTTACCATCAAGAACCTGCTGGAAGACCCGGCTCGTTTGCTGCTGGATATCTGATTTCGTTGCACGGGCCATCCAGTGATGGACTGCCCTCCTGTAATGACCAGCTTCGTCCCACGACGGTCCTCAAAAGGGGCCGTCCGGTTTGATTCGAGAAGGAATGACACATGACTCAGAAATTCGACCTGGTAGTGATTGGCGCGGGCCCTGGCGGTTACGTGGCTGCCATTAAAGCAGCGCAACTGGGCCTCTCCACTGCCTGCATCGAGAAATACACCGACAAGGAAGGCAAACTGGCCCTCGGCGGTACTTGCCTGAACGTCGGCTGCATTCCATCCAAGGCGCTGCTGGACAGCTCCTGGAAGTTCCACGAAGCCCAGGACGGTTTCGCAATCCACGGTATCAACCACGCTGGCGTGACCATGGACGTACCAGCAATGGTCGGCCGTAAAGCCAACATCGTCAAAGGCCTGACTTCGGGTGTTGCCACCCTGTTCAAAGCCAACGGTGTGACCTCGATCCAGGGCCACGGCAAACTGCTGGCCGGCAAGAAAGTCGAAGTCACCAAGCCAGACGGTTCGGTAGAAATCATTGAAGCCGAGAACGTGATTCTGGCTCCGGGCTCGCGTCCGATCGACATTCCGCCAGCTCCCGTTGACCAGAATGTGATCGTCGATTCGACTGGCGCGCTGGAATTCCAATCCGTACCTAAGCGTCTGGGTGTGATCGGCGCTGGCGTGATCGGTCTGGAACTGGGTTCGGTCTGGTCCCGTCTGGGTGCAGAAGTCACCGTTCTTGAAGCGCTGGACACCTTCCTGATGGCCGCTGACGCTGCCGTTTCCAAGGAAGCGCTGAAAACCCTGACCAAACAAGGTCTGGACATCAAGCTGGGCGCTCGTGTTACCGGTTCCAAAGTGAACGGCAACGAAGTAGTCGTGAACTACACCGATGCCAACGGCGAACAGAACATCACTTTCGACAAGCTGATCGTAGCCGTTGGTCGCCGTCCAGTGACCACTGATCTGCTGTCCGCTGATTGCGGCGTGACTCTGGACGAGCGCGGTTTCGTGCACGTTGACGATCACTGCGCCACCACCGTACCGGGCGTTTACGCGATCGGCGACGTGGTTCGCGGCATGATGCTGGCACACAAGGCTTCGGAAGAGGGCATCATGGTCGTCGAGCGCATCAAGGGCCACAAAGCCCAGATGAACTATGATTTGATCCCTTCGGTTATTTATACTCACCCGGAAATCGCGTGGGTCGGTAAAACCGAGCAGGCCTTGAAAGCCGAAGGCGTTGAAGTTAACGTCGGCACCTTCCCGTTCGCAGCCAGTGGCCGTGCCATGGCAGCCAACGATACCGGCGGTTTCGTTAAAGTCATCGCTGATGCCAAGACTGACCGCGTATTGGGCGTCCACGTGATTGGCCCGAGCGCTGCAGAACTGGTTCAGCAGGGCGCGATCGGTATGGAATTCGGCACCAGCGCTGAAGACCTGGGCATGATGGTTTTCTCCCATCCGACCCTGTCCGAAGCCTTGCACGAAGCAGCTCTGGCTGTGAATGGCGGCGCCATCCACATTGCCAACCGCAAGAAGCGTTAAGACAAGACAATAAGAAACCACGGCGGAAGGCCCGTCGTGAGCCTTGCGTGCAAGACTCACCGCGGAATGTCCGCCGGACGCAGCCTTGCGTAGTCTCACCGGTTATCCGGAACACCTACGCAAGCAGCAGTCACAGGTGGTGCGGCACTTGAACAAGTGCAGCACCGAATGCGCAGTACCTAACGAAGACGGTAATAAGCATGAATCTTCACGAGTATCAGGGTAAGCAGCTGTTCGCTGAATACGGCCTGCCAGTATCCCAGGGTTTCGCCGTAGACACCCCGGAAGCAGCAGCAGAAGCGTGCGACAAAATCGGCGGGACCGAATGGGTTGTCAAAGCCCAGGTTCACGCAGGTGGTCGCGGTAAAGCGGGCGGCGTTAAGCTGGTTCGCAGCAAAGAAGACGCCAAAGCATTCGCTCAACAGTGGTTGGGCAAGCGTCTGGTGACTTACCAGACTGATGCCAATGGTCAGCCAGTCACCAAGATCCTGGTTGAATCGTGCACTGATATCGCTAAAGAGCTGTACCTGGGCGCTGTCGTTGACCGTTCGAGCCGTCGCATCGTGTTCATGGCTTCCACCGAAGGTGGCGTGGACATCGAGAAAATCGCTCACGACACCCCTGAGAAAATCCTCAAGGCCACTATCGATCCACTGGTTGGCGCTCAGCCATTCCAGGGTCGCGAGCTGGCATTCCAGCTGGGTCTGGAAGGCAAGCAAGTTGCTCAGTTCGCCAAGATCTTCGTAGGTCTGGCCAAGCTGTTCAAGGATCACGACCTGGCTCTGCTGGAAGTGAACCCGCTGGTGATCAAGGCTGATGGCGATCTGCATTGCCTCGACGCCAAGATCAACATCGACGCCAACGCCATGTACCGTCAGCCTAAGCTGAAGACTTTCCACGATCCGTCGCAAGACGATCCGCGCGAAGCGCACGCTGCCAAGTTCGAACTGAACTACGTAGCGCTGGAAGGCAACATCGGTTGCATGGTCAACGGTGCTGGCCTGGCCATGGGTACCATGGACATCGTCAACCTGCATGGCGGCAAACCAGCCAACTTCCTCGACGTGGGCGGCGGTGCTACCAAAGAACGCGTTACCGAAGCGTTCAAGATCATCCTGTCCGACACTAACGTCGCTGCAGTATTGGTCAACATCTTCGGCGGCATCGTTCGTTGCGACATGATTGCCGAAGGCATCATCGGCGCTGTGAAAGAAGTCGGCGTGAAAATCCCGGTTGTTGTTCGCCTTGAAGGCAACAACGCTGAGCTGGGCGCTAAAGTACTGGCAGAAAGCGGTTTGAACATCATCGCTGCTACCAGCCTGACCGACGCTGCTCAACAAGTTGTCAAAGCTGCGGAGGGCAAATAATGAGCGTCCTGATCAATAAAGACACCAAAGTTATCTGCCAGGGTATTACCGGTTCGCAAGGTAGTTTCCACACCCAGCAAGCCATCGAATACGGCACCAAGATGGTGGGTGGCGTAACTCCAGGCAAAGGCGGCACCGAGCACCTGGGTCTGCCAGTGTTCAACACCGTGAAAGACGCTGTAGCTGCCACTGGCGCCACCGCCAGCGTGATCTACGTTCCAGCTCCTTTCTGCAAGGACTCCATCCTGGAAGCAGCATTCGGCGGCATCAAGCTGATCGTTTGCATCACTGAAGGCATTCCTACCCTGGACATGCTGGATGCCAAGGTCAAGTGCGACGAGCTGGGCGTGGTCCTGATCGGTCCTAACTGCCCAGGCGTGATCACTCCAGGCGAATGCAAGATCGGCATCATGCCAGGTCACATTCACTTGCCAGGCAAGGTCGGTATCGTTTCCCGTTCCGGCACCCTGACCTACGAAGCTGTCAAGCAAACTACTGACGCCGGTTTCGGTCAGTCGACTTGCGTCGGCATCGGCGGTGACCCGATCCCGGGTTCGAACTTCATCGACATCCTGAAGCTGTTCCAGGAAGACCCGAAGACCGAAGCGATCGTCATGATCGGCGAGATCGGCGGTTCGGCTGAAGAAGAAGCGGCTGCCTACATCAAGGCACACGTGACCAAGCCGGTTGTTTCCTACATCGCTGGTGTGACTGCCCCTGCGGGCAAGCGCATGGGCCATGCTGGCGCAATCATCTCTGGCGGCAAAGGCACTGCAGACGAGAAATTCGCTGCTCTGCAAGACGCAGGCGTTAAAACCGTGCGTTCGCTGGCAGACATCGGCAAGGCCCTGGCCGAGCTGACTGGCTGGGCTGTCAAGTAAGCCTCGCGCTTAGCTGACGCTTCACCAAACAAAGGCCACCTTCGGGTGGCCTTTGTCGTTTCCGGGATTTGTACCGGGCTCTTGTGGTGAGGGGATTTATCCCCGTTCGACTGCGCAGCAGTCGTCAAGTCAAGCAATGCAGTGAGCCTGATGTACTGCATTTGATTTGAGGGGGGGGCGCTTCGCGACCCAACGGGGATAAATCCCCTCGCCACAGGGTTCTTTGTAGGAAAATTAGATATGTAAACGCGACACGGAAATGTCGCGTATCGGATAGATCGCACCCTAACAGTGCGTTTGTCGGGCAAATTCGTTAGGCTAGCAGCCATTTTTGCGTCCGCGGCCCACAAGGTTGCTACGCGCTAAACGGGTCAGTCCTATACGGACGGACAGCATTTCCCTCACCCCTCAGGGAAATCCCTCTCTAAATTCCGATTCAGTAGTGTGGTATTTCCTTAATGAAAGTGTTGAAAGGCCAGGACATCCTGGCACTTGGTTTTATGACGTTTGCCCTGTTTGTCGGGGCTGGCAACATCATCTTCCCGCCTATCGTCGGTCTGCAGTCCGGTCCACATGTCTGGATGGCGGCGCTGGGCTTTCTGATCACCGCGGTCGGTCTGCCGGTGATCACCGTTGTCGCCCTGGCCAAGGTCGGTGGCGCCATGGACGCCTTGAGCAGCCCGATCGGGAAAGTCGCCGGTGGCCTGTTGGCGGCCGCGTGCTACCTCGCTGTCGGCCCGCTGTTCGCGACACCGCGCACCGCCACCGTTTCATTCGAAGTCGGCTTGGCGCCACTGACCGGCGAGAGCCCGCTGGCGCTGTTCCTCTACAGCTCGGTGTACTTCCTGCTGGTGTTTTTCATCTCGCTCTATCCGGGCCGGCTGCTGGATACCGTAGGACGTTTCCTCGCGCCACTGAAGATCATCGCCCTGGCCGCGCTCGGCATCGCCGCGTTTGCATTGCCGGCCGGTGATGTCGGCGTGGCCACCCCGGAATACGTGGCGGCACCGTTCTCCCAAGGCTTCATCAATGGTTACCTGACCATGGATACCTTGGGCGCGCTGGTGTTTGGCATTGTCATCGTCAACGCAATCCGTTCCCGTGGCGTCGAGTCGCCGGTGTTGATTACCCGTTACGCGATCATCGCCGGGCTGATTGCCGGCGTGGGCCTGGCGCTGGTTTACGTCAGCCTGTTCCGTCTCGGTTCGGGCAGCCATGAAGTGGCCGCGGGTGCCACTAATGGCGCGGCGGTGTTGCACGCTTACGTACAACACACCTTCGGCTCTCTGGGCAGCGGTTTTCTGGCGGTGCTGATCTCCCTGGCCTGTCTGGTGACGGCGGTGGGGCTGACCTGCGCCTGCGCCGAATACTTTAGCCGTGTGCTGCCGCTGTCCTACAAGACGTTGGTTATCATCCTGGCGGTGTTCTCGCTGTTTGTGTCCAACCTGGGCCTGACCAAGCTGATTGCGTTCTCGATCCCGGTGCTGACCGCGATCTATCCGCCGTGCATCGCCCTGGTCGCCCTGAGCTTCTGCAAGGACTTCTGGCATGAGCAGGGCCGTATCGTCGGTCCGGTGATGCTGGTGTCGTTCATCTTCGGTTTGATCGATGCCCTCAAGGGCGCGGGTCTGGCGGACTGGATGCCGACTCAGTTGTCCCACCTGCCGCTGAGCGAGCAAGGCCTGGCCTGGCTGGTGCCGTCGGTCATGACCCTGGTCGTTGCAGCGGTTTGCGATCGTCTGCTGGGCAAACGCGAAGAAGCACTGGCTTAAGCCGCTTCATGGCCCGCCACAAGCGGGTCGTGAACACACATGGAAATGCCCCGTATCAATCGATACGGGGCATTTTTTTTTGGAGGGGGTGCAGTGTCTTTTTCCTTAAGCTAACGTCGAAGCAGTGCCAAGACCTAATGTGAGAGCGAGCCTGCTCGCGATAGCGGTAGATCAGTCAACACATGTGTTGAATGTAAATCCGTCATCGCGAGCAGGCTCTCGCTCCCACAGGAATTATGTACTCCGCATCTACATCACAAGGACCTGCATGTCGTTCATCCACGCCAACATGATCCACATCCTCGCCGCGCTCTGGTTCGCCATTTGCTGGGGCGGCTACACCCGTTATGCGACGTGGAAGGGCCGCGACACCGCGTGCCTGGCCAGCGTGCTGCACCTTTATCGCGAAGACTGGATGCGCCGCATGCTGTTGCGCGACAACCGCATCGCTGACGCCAGCGTGATCGGTAACCTGGAGCGCAACGCCTCGTTCTTCGCCTCCAGCACACTGATTATCCTGGCCGGCATTCTCACGGTGCTCGGAGCCTCCGAAAGGGCAGTATCGTTATTGGCGGATATCCCGATGGTGCAGCAGGCCTCTCAAGGGATGTCCGAGATCAAGTTGCTGTGCCTGGCGCTGGTGTTTGTCTATGCGTTCTTTACGTTCAGCTGGTGCATGCGTCAGTACAACTTTGCGGCCATTCTGGTGGGCTCGGCGCCTATGGTCGGTGAGCGTCACGTTTCCGAACAGGAGCGCAAAGCCTTTGCTGCCCGGGCGGCCCGAGTTATATCCATGGCCGCCAACCAGTTCAACTTCGGGCTGCGCTCCTACTACTTCGGCATGACCATGCTGGCCTGGTTCGTCAGCCCGTGGTTGTTTATGTTGATGAGTGCCGGCGTGGTGCTGGTGTTGTATCGCCGGGAGTTTCATTCCGACGTTCTTGACGTGATGGTCTATACACCTACAGAGGCGCCATTGCCCGAGGCGATTAAAGAGGCTGTTTGATGAGTATTCCGTTCTGGTGTGTATTTATCAGCGCACTGCTGATTTATGTGTCGAGGATTCCAGTTGCCAGGGCGATGAGCGAGCAGGGTGGTTATGACAACCACTTGCCGCGCCAGCAACAAACGCAGCTGACAGGATTCGGTGCCCGTGCGTTGGCGGCTCATCAAAACTGTTTTGAGGCGTTCATTCTGTTCGCGGTGGGGGTGTTGATGGCGCATACCACGCAGACGGCGGGATGGCTGATCGACTTGCTGGCAATCATCTTCGTGATCACGCGAGTCATTTATTTGCTGTGCTATTGGGTTGATCTGGCCTGGCAGCGGAGCCTGGTATGGTTCGTCGGATTAGTGTGTTCGTTGCTGTTGATGATTAGTCCGACTTTTAAAACTATTTTGCTGTAACGCCTGCTTTGCAAAAAACCAGGCAAAAGAAAACCCGCACTTGGCGGGTTTTCTTTATCACGCTAAAAACTGTTTTAGTTTTTAGGTGCTTCTTTTGTGGCTGCTTCGTTCGATTCAGCCTGAGCTTTGGCGGCTTCGGCGTTTTCTTTCGCAGCGTCGTTCACTTTATCCTGAGCTTTGCTCATGTCTTGCTGAGCTTGCTCAGCATGTTTGGTGGCTTCTTGAGCTTTGTCCTCGGATTTTTTATCGCAGGCTGCGAGACCGAGGGTAGCGGTCAACATCAAGGCAATAGCTAAAGTCTTACGCATGGGGTGTTTCTCCTTATGGAAAATATCTACTGGCCTTTCGAGCGCAGCCCATCGCGTTAAGTTCCTCAATTCATACAGATATATAAGTTTATTCCGACGGGAACTTTTACTAAAAACGCCTGGTACGTTGGCTGAACACTAATAAGAGTTTTATCAAAATGGCCGAAATCCCCGTTTTTGAGCGCGCTACACGATTTCTATCGGCGCTGCGACATTGTCAGGTACTTGGGCTGCGGGTTCACAGTGCCAGCAGCGAAGGCCTGACAGTTATCCTGCCGTACAGTCCTCAAATTGTTGGCAACCCGCAGACCGGCGTGATTCATGGCGGGGCGCTGACCTCGCTGATGGACACGGCCTGCGGCATGTCCACCCTCTGCGTGCTGCCCGAGTTCGAAGTTTGTCCGACCCTCGACCTGCGCATCGACTACATGCACGCCGCCGAGCCGCATAAAGATGTCTACGGTTTTGCCCAGTGCTATCGGGTGACCACGGATGTGATCTTTGCTCGTGGTTTCGCCTACCAGGACGACCCCGAGCAGCCCATCGCCCATGTGGTGGGCACCTTCATGCGCATGGGTAAAGCCATCAAGGGCACCAAAGGCTTCGGCGGCGTCATCGCCGGAGGTGCGAAATGACTGACGCGTTCAAGGAACAACTTCAGCAGGCACATGAGCAGGGCGACTACGCCTCTCTGCTGCACCTGATTCCCTATGCCAAATTGATCGGCGTCGAATGTTCGCGGGTGGGGGATGATCTGCTGTTTCGCTTGCCGGCCAACAAAGACAACATTGGTAACCCTTTATTGCCGGCGATTCATGGTGGCGTGATCGCCGGGTTCATGGAGTTGTCCGCAGCGCTGCATCTGCTGATTTTCACCGGTTCGCCGGGTGTGCCGAAGATCATCGATTTCTCCCTCGACTATCTGCGCGCCGGGCAGTTTCGCGACACTTGGGCCAGGTGCCAGGTTTGCCGGCAGGGCCGCCGGGTGGCGAACGTTGCGATTACGGCCTGGCAAAGTACTGAGGCCGAACCGATTGCCACAGCCCGCGCCCATTTCAAAATTGAATAGCCCTTGAAATCCTGAACTCAGCCCCCAACTTTGATGACAACCCGCCGCCGACCCTTCAGGTCGCGGCCACTGCCATCTGATTGGAGTTTGATGACCATGAGTGTGGAAACTCAAAAGGAAACCCTGGGCTTCCAGACCGAGGTGAAGCAACTGCTGCACCTCATGATCCATTCGCTGTATTCCAACAAGGAAATTTTCCTTCGCGAATTGATCTCGAACGCCTCTGACGCTGTCGACAAATTACGTTTCGAAGCCCTGTCCAAGCCTGAGTTGCTGGAAGGTGGCGCCGAACTGAAGATCCGTGTGAGCTTCGACAAGGACGCTAAAACCGTCACCCTCGAAGACAACGGCATCGGTATGAGCCGTGAAGATGCGATCACCCACCTGGGTACCATCGCCAAATCCGGCACTGCCGATTTCATGAAACATCTCTCCGGTGATCAGAAAAAAGATTCGCACCTGATCGGTCAATTCGGTGTGGGTTTCTACTCTGCATTCATCGTCGCCGATAAAGTCGACGTGTTCAGCCGTCGTGCCGGTGCGGCTGCCAGCGAAGGCGTGCACTGGTCGTCCAAGGGTGAAGGCGATTTTGAAGTTGCCACCGTCGATAAAGCCGAACGCGGCACTCGCATCGTCCTGCACCTGAAATCCGGTGAAGACGAATTCGCCGATGGCTGGCGTCTGCGCAACATCATCAAGAAGTATTCCGACCACATCGCTCTGCCGATCGAGTTGCCGAAAGAAGTGGCAGCCGTTGAAGGCGAAGAGCAACCGGCCGTTGAATGGGAAACCGTCAACCGCGCCAGCGCCCTGTGGACCCGTCCGCGTACCGAGATCAAGGACGAGGAATACCAGGAGTTCTACAAACACGTCGCTCACGACTTCGAAAACCCGCTGAGCTGGAGCCACAACAAGGTCGAAGGCAAGCTCGAGTACAGCTCGCTGCTCTACGTGCCGGCCCGTGCTCCATTCGATCTGTACCAGCGTGAAGCGCCGAAAGGCCTGAAGCTGTACGTGCAGCGTGTGTTCGTGATGGATCAGGCAGAGTCGTTCCTGCCGCTGTACCTGCGCTTCATCAAAGGTGTGGTCGATTCCAACGACCTGTCGCTGAACGTGTCGCGGGAAATCCTGCAGAAAGACCCGATCATCGATTCCATGAAGTCGGCGCTGACCAAGCGCGTTCTCGACATGCTGGAAAAGCTGGCGAAGAACGAGCCTGAGCAATACAAGAGCTTCTGGAAAAACTTTGGCCAGGTCATGAAAGAAGGCCCGGCAGAAGACTTCGCCAACAAAGAGAAAATCGCTGGCCTGCTGCGTTTCGCATCGACCAACGGTGATGACGGCGAGCAAGTGGTGGGTCTGGCCGAATACCTGGCTCGCGCCAAGGAAGGTCAGGACAAGATCTACTACCTGACCGGCGAAACCTACGCGCAAGTCAAGAACAGCCCGCACCTGGAAGTCTTCCGCAAGAAAGGCATCGAAGTGCTGCTGCTGACCGACCGCATCGACGAGTGGCTGATGAGCTACCTCAGCGATTTCGACGGCAAGAGCTTTGTCGACGTGGCGCGCGGTGATCTGGACCTGGGCAACCTGGATTCGGAAGAAGACAAGAAAGCCGCGGAAGAAGTCGCCAAGTCCAAAGAAGGTCTGGTTGAGCGTCTGAAAACTGCACTGGGCGACTCCGTTGCTGAAGTGCGGGTTTCCCACCGTCTGACCGATTCCCCGGCGATTCTGGCCATCGGCGAGCAGGACCTGGGCATGCAGATGCGTCAGATCCTGGAAGCCAGCGGTCAGAAGGTTCCGGATTCGAAGCCGATCTTCGAATTCAACCCGGCTCACCCGCTGATCGAGAAGCTCGACAACGAGCAGAGCGACGAACGCTTCGGCGACCTGTCGCACATTCTCTTCGATCAGGCGGCCCTGGCCGCCGGCGACAGCTTGAAAGACCCGGCCGCCTACGTGCGCCGTCTCAACAAGCTGCTGGTTGAACTGTCGGTTTAACTGCGTTGTACAAAAACCCGCTTCGGCGGGTTTTTTTATTCTGGTGCCTCGGGCGTTAACCTCGATGCACAATCTGCTGGATGAAGTGTTTAAAGGCTGATAGCTGGTTTTTGATCTGACATCGTTGGTTTCAGTGCCGGCGTCTTCGCGAGCAAGCCCGCTCCCACATGGGATCGCGGTCCACTGTGGGAGCGGGCTTGCTCGCGAAAGCGGTTTAACTGGCGCTAAATATCTTAAGGCAATTCGATCCGCTCACTTTCCCCCGGCACCGTCGGCCAATCCCCGGCCGCCCAGCGTCGCCGCGCTTCATCGATCAACGCCGGATCGCTCGCCACGAAGTTCCAGTTGATCCGCCGCGGCCCATCCAGCGGCGCACCACCAAACAGCACGGCATGACAGTCGCTTTCAGCGAACAGGGTCATCTCTTCCCCGACCGGCAACACCACCAGCGAATGCGGTTCTATCAGCTCGCCATCCAGTTGCACCTCGCCGTCCAGCACATACAGCGCCCGCTCTTCATGCTCGGTAGGAATCAGCAAGGTGGTCGCCGTTTGCAGGTTCAATTCGGCATACAAGGTAGGAGAAAGCACCGGGACCGGTGACTCCAGGCAAAAGCCTGACCCGGCAATCATCCGGATCTTCACCCCCAGGTTATCGCTGACCGGCAGCGTGGCCGCCGGATGGTGGCTGTAGTGCCCGGGGCCGTGCTCTTTTTCTTTCGGGGAGGCCAGCCAAATCTGCAAACCGTGCATCGTGAAACCGCTGTTCTTCAACGCCTCAGGCGTGCGTTCGACGTGGGCAATTGCGCTGCCCGCCGTCATCCAGCTGACATCACCGGCCTCCACTACTTGGTCGGAGCCGAGGCTGTCCTTGTGCTGGATTTTTCCTTCGAACAAGTACGTGAGGGTCGACAGACCAATGTGCGGATGCTGACGGATGTTCATGCCTTTTCCCGCCTCATAACGGGTTTCGAGCATGTGGTCGAAAAACACGAAAGGCCCGACGCTGCGGCATTTGGCTGACGGCAGTGGGCGAAGAATGGGTTGGCCTTCGACATCTTCGGCGCGGGGACGGATCACGAGCGGAGTGTTCATGCTGCATTCCAGGCTGAGCGGGTAATGCGTGGAGCATAACCCGCTTGCGCAGCCCTTGCCGCTATTGGCTGAAGGCACCTTCAGACAGGTGCGTTTCAATGCTGACGTCGGTGGTGGTCATCAACTTGTGGACCGGGCAACGGTCGGCAACGCGGTGCAGCTCATCGCGCTGAGCGTCGGTGAGCACACCTTTTAGGGTCAGTTTGACGTGGAGGGCATATTTACCTTTCTGCTCTTCGCTGTTGTCACGTTTGACTTCGACGGTGACACCGGTCAGCGGGATGTTTTTCTTCTTCGCGTACATCTTCAGGGTCAGGGCCTTGCAGGCACCCAGGGCCGCGTCGAAGTAATCGTGTGGCTCGGGCGCGGAGCCTTCGCCGCCGGCGAGTGTCGGTACGTCGGCAAAGAGTTGATGGTCATCGATCTGTACGCTGTGACGAAAACCTTCGGCGGAAACAGTATTGACGGTGACAGGCATGGGAAACCTCGCAGGCAACAGGAAAAGTCATTCGATCAAAAAAGACCTTGAAGGTATAGAGCATTCCTCCTGTTACGCGTTCCACTTTCTCACTGAGCATTCCTGTGCGCTGAATCGTTACCGCCCGGCACCGAAGCAGTTGAGGCGTTTTGATATCACGTTTTCGTCTTACGCAAAATTTCTCCGGGCCGATACCTTCTTAAGCAACCCGCTGCAGGGTTGATGCAGCGCTTTTGGAAGGAACCAGAGCCATGAGTATCAGAAGTCTCAATATTGCGCCGCGCGCGGGCCTGGGTTTCGGCCTGCTGGCGTTGATGGTGTTTGGATTGGGGGCGTTCGCCCTGCAGCAAATGTCGAACATGCGCGCGCAGTCCGATCAGGTCGATGACAACTGGCTGCCCAGCGTGATGGCGGTCGGGGAGATGAATCAGGACATGCTGCGGCTGCGGGCATTGACCATGCGCCTGCTGCTCAATCGGGACCCGCAAGTGCTGGCGCAAAACCTCAGCAAACTCAACGAGCTCAAAAGTCTATTGGATGAGCCTCAGCAGCGCTACGATGCGCTGATTGTGCTGCCCGAAGAGCGGGTGCTGTTCGACCGCTTCAAAACCTCGGAGCAAAAATACCTGCAGTTCCAGACTCAGGTGATGGGGCTCTCGTCCCAAGGACAGGTGGAAGAGGCGGCCGCCATCCTCAATGGCGAGATGAGTCCATTGGCCGATGAAATCACCGCCAACCTCAAGGCATTGATCGAGCTGAACAAGCACAACGCTAACCTGGCGACGGAGGCGGCGCGCCGGGTGTTCAGCCAATCGCGGCTCTGGGTCGGGGTAATGATCGGCCTGACGGCGCTGATGACCATCGGCCTGGCGCTGTTGCTGACCCGCAGCATCGTCGTGCCGCTTTCCCAATCGTTGAAAGTGGCTGAAGGGGTGGCTGGCGGCGATCTCACCGGTGATATCAGCATCAGCGGCAAGGACGAGCCGGCGCGGCTGTTGCACGCCCTCAAGAGCATGCAGGGGAGTTTGCGTGAAACCCTGCGGCGTATTTCCGACTCATCCAGCCAATTGGCCTCGGCCTCGGAAGAGCTCAGTTGTGTGACCGAAGAGGCCACCCGGGGCCTGCATCAGCAGAGCCTGGAAATCGACCAGGCCGCCACGGCGGTGAATCAGATGACCGCAGCGGTGGAGGAGGTCGCGAGCAATGCGGTGGCCACCTCCGAAGCGTCTCGGGAATCCGACCGGATCGCCCAGCACGGTCGCGAGCAGGTGCATCAGACCGTGTTGTCCATCGAATCCCTGGCCGACGATGTCACGGCCAATGCGACCCAGGTCGAGGACCTGGCGCAGAAAGTTTATGGCATCAGCAAAGTCCTGGATGTGATTCGCTCGATTGCCGAGCAGACGAACTTGCTGGCCCTGAACGCGGCCATCGAAGCGGCTCGGGCCGGGAGTGCCGGGCGCGGTTTTGCGGTGGTGGCCGATGAAGTGCGGGCGCTGGCGCACCGGACGCAGCAATCGACCCAGGAAATCGAACAGATGATCTCCGGCATCCAGAAAGGCACCGATGCAGCGGTCAGCTCGATGCAGCAGAGCAACACGCGCGCGCGTTCGACCCTGGAAGTGGCGAAAGCAGCGGGCACGGCGCTGGAGGAAATCGCCACGGCGTTTACCCTGATCAATGAGCGCAACCTGGTGATCGCCAGTGCCTCAGAGGAACAAGCGGCTGTCGCGCGCGAGGTGGATCGCAACCTGATGAACATTCGCGATCTGGCGTTGCAGACGTCGGCCGGGGCGAATCAAACCAGTGCCGCGAGCCAGGAGCTGTCTCGGCTGGCGGTCGATCTGAATACGATGGTGGCGCGGTTCTCGGTCTGAAGTCCGAGCGGTTTTGTCGTTCCGGCGGCGCTACCGGCTGGCTGTGCAAGGTTGCGGGTGGCGCCATCCCGGCCTATGGTCCAAGCGATACTTTACTTGCGACTGGCGCGTGATGACTCGCCGTCGGTTGCTGTCCATCCAGTGCTGATTTGCCTAGCGAGGTGACGACATGCCCACCGACTCCCGACCCGCCGTGCTCGAACTGATCGGCAATACGCCGCTGGTGCGCGTCAGCCGTTTCGATACCGGCCCGTGCACGCTGTTCCTCAAGCTCGAATCGCAGAACCCCGGCGGTTCGATCAAGGATCGCATCGGCCTGGCGATGATCGACGCCGCCGAGCGCGATGGCAGCCTGCGCCCCGGCGGCACCATCGTCGAGGCCACCGCCGGCAACACCGGCCTTGGCCTGGCCCTGGTCGGTCGTGCCAAGGGTTACCGAGTGGTGTTGGTGGTGCCGGACAAGATGTCCACCGAGAAGGTCTTGCACCTCAAGGCGATGGGCGCCGAGGTGCACATCACCCGCTCCGACGTCGGCAAGGGCCATCCCGATTACTACCAGGACGTTGCGGCGCGGCTGGCGCTGGAAATTCCCGACGCTTTTTTCGCCGATCAATTCAACAATCCGGCCAACCCGCTGGCCCACGAATGCAGCACCGCGCCGGAGATCTGGGCGCAGACTCAGCATGACGTGGACGCCATCGTCGTCGGCGTCGGTTCGGCCGGAACACTGACCGGGCTGACTCGTTTCTTTCGACGCGTGCAACCAGAGCTGGTCATGGTGCTGGCCGATCCGGTGGGTTCGGTGATGGCCGAATACAGCCGCAGCGGCACCATGAACACGCCCGGCTCCTGGGCGGTGGAGGGCATCGGCGAGGACTTCATTCCATCGATTGCCGACCTGTCCAGCGTGCGCCACGCCTACTCGATCAGCGACGAGGAAAGCTTCGATCATGCCCGCCAACTGTTGCGCGCCGAAGGCATACTCGGCGGCTCTTCGACCGGCACACTGCTGGCGGCGGCGCTACGTTACTGCCGCGAGCAGACCGAGCCGAAGCGGGTCGTCAGCTTCGTCTGCGACACCGGCACGCGCTATCTGTCGAAGGTCTACAACGATCAGTGGATGAACGATCAGGGCCTGCTGAAGTACAAACATTACGGCGATCTGCGCGACCTGATCTCGCGGCGCTTCGAGGATGGCCGGGTGATCAGCGTGGGCCCGGACGATACGCTGCTCACCGCGTTCCAGCGCATGCGCTTGGCCGATGTATCGCAACTGCCGGTGCTGGAGGGCGGGCAGCGGCTGGTCGGCGTGATCGACGAATCCGACATTTTGCTGGGCATGCAAGAAGATGCTTCGCACTTTCGCGCGAGCGTGGCCAGCGCGATGACCGATCAGCTGCAAACCCTGCCTCCAAGTGCCAGTCTGGCTGAACTTCGGGCAGAGCTCGACCGTGGGCTGGTGGCGATCATCGCCGACGCTTCGGGCTTCTACGGCTTGATTACTCGAGTCGACATGCTCATTCATCTACGGAGATCCCTTACATGAGTCAACACGATGAAAACGCTGTGCCACGTGCCTTCGCCACCCGTGTGATCCATGCCGGGCAAACGCCCGACCCTTCTACCGGGGCGCTGATGCCGCCGATTTACGCCAACTCCACCTATTTGCAGCAGAGCCCCGGTGTGCACAAGGGGTTCGACTACGGGCGCTCGCATAACCCGACGCGCTTTGCGCTGGAGCGTTGTGTCGCGGACCTCGAAAGCGGCACCCAGGCCTTCGCGTTCGCCTCCGGGCTGGCGGCGATCTCCACCGTGCTCGAACTGCTCGATGCGGGCTCGCACATCGTCTCCGGCAATGATTTGTACGGCGGCACCTTTCGGCTGTTCGACAAGGTGCGCAAACGCAGCGCCGGACATCGCTTCAGCTTCGTCGATCTGACTGACCTGGAGGGATTCGAAGCGGCACTGCAGCCCGACACGAAAATGGTTTGGGTCGAGACGCCAAGCAATCCCTTGCTGAGTCTGACGGACCTCGCCGCCGTCGCACGCATCTGTCGCTCGCGAGGCATCATTTGTGTCGCCGACAACACCTTTGCCAGCCCGTGGATACAACGCCCGCTGGAGCAGGGTTTCGACATCGTGCTGCACTCGACCACCAAGTACCTGAACGGCCACTCCGACGTGATCGGCGGCATCGCGGTGGTCGGACAAAACGCAGACCTGGCGGAGCGTCTGGGCTTCCTGCAGAACTCGGTAGGCGCGATCGCCGGGCCGTTCGACGCTTTCCTCACCCTGCGCGGCGTGAAGACCCTGGCGCTGCGCATGGAGCGTCACTGCAACAACGCGTTGGACCTGGCGCAATGGCTGGAGCGTCAACCGCAGGTGGCGCGCGTCTATTATCCGGGCCTGCCATCGCACCCGCAGCACGTCCTGGCGCAGCGGCAGATGCGCGGTTTCGGCGGGATGATATCCCTCGACTTGAACTGTGACCTGGCCGGTGCCACGCGCTTCCTCGAGAGTGTGCGGATCTTCGCCTTGGCCGAGAGCCTGGGCGGGGTGGAAAGCCTGATCGAGCACCCTGCGATCATGACCCACGCCAGCATCCCCGCGGATACTCGTGCGCAACTCGGCATCGGCGATGCCTTGGTGCGGTTGTCCGTGGGGGTGGAGGATGTCGAAGACCTGCGCGACGACCTGGCACAGGCGCTGTCGCGGATCTGAATATCAGCAGGCAAAAAAAATCCGGAACCCTTATCGGGTTCCGGATTTTTGTGTCGAGCCGGATCAGCTGCCTTTGACAGCCTTGCCGTTGACCGTACCGTCGAGGAGCATGATGTTGTACTCCTTGCCGTCGGTTTCAACCTGTTGCAGACGAACCAGCAGGTAATCCCAGTCCTTGGCGAACCACAGGACGGTGATGCGCTTGCTTTGCGTCGGGTCGCGCACGCGTTCGACCTTGATTGCATCGATCTGGCCAGCCTTGGTGTCGACCTTTTCCGAACCCAGCACGCGGAAATCATAGGTATCGACTTCACCATCGTCGACGACTTGATAACTCATGCTTTTCTTGCCAGCGGCCACGTCGTGCTGCAGGGCGAGCTGATAAGTGGATTTGTCGACCATGCCGCGGTTGAGCGGGATCTTGACCGGGTCACCGCGATCGGTGCCGGTGACCATTTTGTTGGTCCAGTCGAAATCCAGGTCAGCTTTCTTGGCTTTGCCCAGGCCGCCACGTTCGAAGTGGTAGGACTGCGGCAGCATGGTGTCCTTGTCCAGCGTCAGGGTGCTTTCTTCGGTCAGGCTGGCGATCATCATCGAGGCCTTGAAACTGAGCTTCCAGGCGCCGTTGGCTTGCTTGGTCAGGCTTCGTTCAGCGGTGCCGCTCATGGGCAACTGCTTCCAGTCAGCGGTATAGCTGGCGGAGAAAGGTTGAAGTTCTGCAGCCTGCGCAAATGGCAGTGCGAGCAGAGCGCAAGCGAAGAGCAGGGCACGACGCATAAAATCTCCTAGGTTCGAATCAAGTGGCCGCTGGCCGCGAGTAACTTTCCATCCAGTAAAGCACCTTGCTCGCCGAGTGATAAACGACCTTCGGCAAACCAGCGTACAGCCAACGGGTAGATCAGGTGTTCCTGTGTATGAACTCGCTGCGCCAGACTTTGCGGCGAATCGTGCAACTCTACCGGTATTACTGCCTGTACGACCAGTGGTCCGCCATCGAGTTCCTCGGTGACGAAGTGCACGGAACAGCCGTGCTCGGTGTCGCCGGCCTCCAGCGCGCGCTGATGGGTGTGTAACCCTTTGTATTTGGGTAGCAGCGAAGGATGGATGTTGAGCAGGCGACCCGCGTAGTGGCGCACGAAGTCAGCGCTGAGAATGCGCATGAAACCGGCCAGTACCACGAGTTTGGGGTTGAACGCGTCGATCTGTTCGATCAGCGCGGCATCGAAGGCCTCGCGGCCTTCGAAAGCCTTGTGATCCAGGGTGCGGGTGTCGATACCCGCGTCCCTGGCGCGTTGCAGGCCGTAGGCGTCGGCGCGGTTGGAAATCACCGCAGCGATGCGGACCGGGCTGTCGCCGGTCCGCGTGCTGTCGATCAAGGCCTGCAAGTTACTGCCGGTGCCGGACAACAGCACCACCACATCACAGGTCTGGGACATCAATGAGCCTTGAGGTTCTTCAGTTCAACCTGAGCCGCGCCTTCGGCAGCGGTGGAGATCTGACCGATGACCCAAGGCTGCTCGCCGGCTTCACGCAGGACGTTCAGCGCAGTTTCAACGTGCTCTTGAGCAACGCAGATGACCATGCCCACGCCGCAGTTCAGCACGCGGTGCATTTCGTTTTCGTCGACGTTGCCTTTCTCTTGCAGCCAGTCGAACACCGCAGGACGGGTCCAGCTCGCGACGTCAACCACCGCTTGTGCGCCTTTTGGCAGAACGCGCGGGATGTTGTCCAGCAGGCCACCACCGGTGATGTGGGCCATGGCTTTGACCGCGCCGGTTTCCTTGATCAGCTTGAGCAGCGGCTTCACGTAGATACGGGTCGGAGCCATCAGCAGGTCGGTCAGCGGTTTGCCGTCGAGCTGGATGTTTTCGATGTCGGCACCGGACACTTCGATGATCTTGCGGATCAGCGAGTAGCCGTTGGAGTGCGGGCCGGAAGACGGCAGGGCGAGCAGGGCATCGCCGGCAGCGACTTTGGAACCGTCGATGATTTCGGATTTTTCCACGACGCCGACGCAGAAGCCGGCCAGGTCGTAGTCTTCGCCTTCGTACATGCCAGGCATTTCAGCGGTTTCGCCGCCAACCAGGGAGCAGCCGGACAATTCACAGCCAGCGCCAATGCCGGTCACGACCTGGGTCGCGGTTTCGACGTTGAGTTTGCCGGTGGCGTAGTAGTCGAGGAAGAACAGCGGCTCGGCGCCGCAGACCACCAGGTCGTTCACGCACATGGCAACCAGGTCGATGCCGATGCTGTCGTGCTTGTTCAGGTTCAGCGCCAGACGCAGCTTGGTGCCGACACCGTCAGTACCGGAAACCAGCACGGGCTGCTTGTAGCCGGCCGGGATTTCGCAGAGGGCGCCGAAACCGCCCAGGCCGCCCATGACTTCCGGGCGCGCAGTGCGCTTGGCGACGCTCTTGATGCGTTCGACCAATGCTTCACCGGCGTCGATGTCTACACCGGCGTCCTTGTAGCTCAGGGAGGGTTGCTTGCTCATGATCCAGGCCTTTAGGGGGGATTCAGGGGTAACGACCGAGTCCAGTGGGACCACCGAAACTGACGAAGGCGATTGCCATCCGCGAATTTCAGGGTGCCCGGCTGTTGCCGGTCTGCGAAGGCGCGCGATTTTATCAGGCTTGAGGGGCAGCGGCCATCCTCACGCCGACGGCAGGGGCATATCCGCTTAAAAAAACCTTCATTGCCCGTGTTGGCCGCATCCTTCATGGCTGTATAAGGTATCGCTATTAACCGTCTATCGTTAGGACAGTGCAAAAACTTACCAGGGTCAGGTGAATGTTTTGCTGGGGGGCGTGGTCACAGCCTTGCTCAATCCGGTTCACGCGGCCTGTTCCAGCCGCTCTTGTCGTCAGGAATCCTCCATGCGTTTTTTTTCTAGATTTTTGTTTGCCGGCTGTATGTCATTGGTCAGCCTGGCGAGTCATGCCGAAACCGTCAAAAATCTGTATCAGGTGCGTCAGCCTGTCAGTGGTCAAACCCCGGAAGTGCGCGATCAAGCGACCCAGCAAGCGCTGGATACGCTGGTGTTGCGTCTGACCGGCGATCCCAAGGCTGCGCAAAGTCCGGGGTTGGCGGCACTGCGCAAGGACCCGCAGCAAATCATCAGTCAGTACGGCTTTGACGCCGGTCCGCCGGAAGTGCTGAAGGTCGATTTCGACCCAGCCTCCACCGAGCAAGCGTTGCGTCGTGCCGGGCTGTCGTTGTGGGGGGCGAACCGGCCTTCGATCCTCGGCTGGTGGTTGAACGATTCCACCGAGGGTTCAAGCCTGGTCGGTGATGGCCAGGCCAGTGCTGCACCGCTACGTCGAGCAGCACAACACCGTGGTCTGCCGCTGCGCCTGCCGCTGGCCGATCTGAGTGAGCAGATCGTCGCCACTGCGCCGAATCTGGAAGGTACGGACGCGACGCCACTGCGCGGGGTATCGGAGCGTTACAGCGCTGACGCCTTGCTCGCGGTGCATGCCCGTGAAGAGGGTGGTCAGTGGCAGGCCAAGTGGCATTTGTGGCTCGGCGACCAGAAGGAGGCGGGCAGCGTGCAGGGCGCGGATCAGGCCGCTGTGGCCGATGCGGTGATGCTGGCGGTCAGCGAGCGGCTGGCACCGCGGTTTGTCGTCAAACCGGGTGCTTCGGGCGAACAATTGCTCGAAGTGCAGGGCATGAACCTGGAACACTACGCGACGCTTGGGCGTTTGCTGGAACCGTTTGGTGCGCGCCTGCAAAGTGTCGACGGCGACCGGATTCTCTATCGGGTCAATGGCAGCGCCGAACAGTTGAAGGCGCAATTGTCGCTGGCCAGGTTGCAGGAGGTTCCAGCGGGTGAGGCGCCAGCACCCACCGCCCCCGTTCAACCTGCCGCCAACGGTTCGACACCGGCCGTAGCGCCAACGCCGGCACCGATGCCGCAATTGCGTTTCCGTTGGTAAGTTTTTCTTTCTTTATATAGATGCATATGGAGTTGTACATGGCCGATACGCGGCGTTGGTTCTGGTTGGGTGGGGTGGTTCTGCTCTGCGTGTTTGTCTGGCTGTTGCATCCGATCCTGACGCCGTTTCTGGTGGCGCTGCTGTTGGCTTATCTGTTCGATCCATTGGTGGATCGGCTGGAGAAGGCCGGCCTTTCTCGGACGTGGGGCGTGGTGGCGGTGTTTGCGCTGTTTACCTTGATCTTCACGACACTGCTGGTGGTGTTGGTGCCGATGCTCGCCAAGCAGCTGTTTCGCTTGTACGAATTGGCGCCGCAGATGCTCGACTGGTTGCAGCACACCGCACTGCCGTGGGCGCAATCGAAATTCGGACTCTCGGATAATTTCTGGAAATTCGACAAGCTCAAGGCGGCAATCAGCGAGCACATGGGCCAGACCACTGACATTGTCGGGGTCGTGCTGAGTCAGGCGACGGCTTCCGGGCTGGCGCTGATCGGTTGGTTGGCGAATCTGGTGCTGATCCCGGTGGTGAGTTTCTATTTGCTGCGGGACTGGGACCTGATGATGGCGAAGATCCGCGGTCTGCTGCCCCGTGATCGCGAAGAGCGCGTTGTGATCCTGGCGGGTGAATGCCATGAAGTGCTGGGTGCATTCGTGCGCGGGCAGTTGCTGGTGATGGTGGCGCTGGGCGTGATCTACGCGGCGGGCCTGATGTTGGTTGGGCTGGAACTGGGGCTGTTGATTGGGATGATTGCCGGTCTGGCGGCGATCGTGCCGTACATGGGGTTCGTTATCGGGATCGGTGCTGCCTTGATTGCCGGTCTGTTCCAGTTCGGTGGCGATCTGTATCCCATGATCGGAATCGTCGCGGTGTTCATGGTGGGTCAGGCGCTGGAAGGCATGGTGCTGACGCCATTGCTGGTGGGGGACCGGATCGGTCTGCACCCGGTGGCGGTGATCTTCGCGATTCTGGCCGGGGGCGAGCTGTTCGGTTTTACCGGTGTGCTGCTGGCGCTGCCGGTGGCGGCGGTGATCATGGTGCTGGTGCGCCATGTGCATGATTTGTATAAAGATTCTGATATGTACAGCGGTGTTGATGAGCCCGAGATTTAAGAGGGCCTGATCAAACATCGCGGGCAGCCTGGTTCATTGCCAGGTTGACCCGAATCCCTCACGCGGCTGTCACATGCGCCGCCAAAGAAACTGGCATAAAACCAGTGTGTTAACGCAAACCTTTGATTTTGCTTGTGGTCTGTCGCATTGTGCGACCCGCCTCACGGGTATAAACTTCGCAAACTTTACACAGAGGCCACTAACGGTTCCTTTGGAACTGTTCAGTCAGCATGAAACCGATTCAGCTGCCCCTAGGTGTGCGTCTGCGTGATGACGCTACCTTTATCAATTACTATCCAGGCGCCAATGCCGCTGCACTCGGCTATGTCGAGCGGCTATGCGAAGCCGACGCCGGCTGGACCGAAAGCCTGATTTATCTCTGGGGCAAGGACGGGGTAGGGCGTACGCACTTGTTGCAGGCGGCCTGCCTGCGCTTCGAGCAATTGGGGGAGCCGGCGGTGTATTTACCGTTGGCCGAACTGCTTGATCGCGGCATCGCCATCCTCGACAACCTCGAACAGTACGAACTGGTCTGCCTGGATGATTTGCAGGCGGTGGCCGGTCGGGCGGATTGGGAAGAGGCGTTGTTCCATCTGTTCAACCGTCTGCGTGACAGCGGTCGACGTCTGCTGATCGCTGCATCGACATCCCCGCGTGAGCTGCCGGTGAAGCTGGCAGACCTCAAATCCCGTCTGACGTTGGCGCTGATCTTCCAGATGCGTCCGCTCTCCGACGAAGACAAATTGCGTGCCTTGCAACTGCGCGCCTCTCGTCGCGGCCTGCACTTGACCGATGAAGTCGGGCATTTCATTTTGACCCGCGGTACGCGCAGCATGAGTGCGCTCTTCGAGCTGCTTGAGCGTCTCGATCAGGCTTCCCTTCAAGCTCAACGCAAGCTGACCATTCCCTTTCTGAAAGAAACGCTTGGCTGGTAACAAAAGCCGGTAAAGCCAAGGCCCTGGCGGGTTTCGGCATCTTTCAGGCGTCAAGAATTCCGCTTTCCTACAGGGCTGCAGGCTGCGCGAACGTCTAAAACGGGCTTAAGCGCTTAGATGTAAACGCGAAACCAAGAAGTCACATAAAGATCGATTGAATTTGCAAATGAGGTTGATAGTAGGCATAGTCTCGGCTTCTTTAGAACTATCAGCCACGGTCGTGCCCATGCTAAATCGCTTTGCACCCCTCGTGCCTCTCGCACTCGTCACCCTGTTGTTCGGTTGCGCTGCTCACTCTCCAGTGTCCCAGCAAGAGCAACAACAGCAGGTTAAAAATTCTGCTACCGCTCAATCTTCCGCTCTTTATCAGCAAGCTCTTTTCCAGGAAGAAGCGGCCACCGATAAAGAACTGGCAGACTTCGCCGGCGGCAAGTCGTACCAGCTTCCGGTTCTGGCCGACAGCATCCTCGAACGCGGCATGTCCCTGATCGGTACCCGTTACCGTTTCGGCGGCACCTCCGAAGCTGGCTTTGATTGCAGCGGCTTCATCGGTTACCTGTTTCGTGAAGAAGCCGGCCTGAACCTGCCACGCTCCACTCGCGAAATGATCAACGTCGACGCTCCGCTGGTTTCTCGCAGCAAGCTGGAGCCGGGCGACTTGCTGTTTTTCGCCACCAATGGCCGTCGCGGCCGCGTCAGTCACGCCGGGATCTACCTGGGTGACAACCAGTTCATCCATTCCAGCAGCCGCAAAAGCGGTGGTGTCCGGATCGATAACCTGGGCGACAGCTACTGGAGCAAGACCTTCATCGAAGCCAAGCGCGCACTCGCGATGGCACCGACTGCGGCCCCGATCGTCACGGCGCGCAAGTAAGCGGACTTTTTGTAAGGTGAACTTAAAGTCTTACTTGAAGTTTGCCGCGTAGCAGCTAGAATCCGATCTATTATTGATGGCAAACCGCCTGCGTCCTGCGCAGGCGGTTTTCTTTTCTGCGCCCCCTGCAGAAAAAGCCGCAGCCAGATCAGGATGCTCTGCATATGTCGATGTCGGCCCGCCTCGCAATCATGTTCTTCGCAGCGCTGCTCAGCGCCTGCGCCAGCCGTACACCGCCACCTGCGCCGGTGGTTCGCGCACCCATTGTTTTCGGTTCCTCCCAAGCATTCTCCCCTGAGGCAGAAGACGTCTTGTTCCGCGCGCTCGGCCTGGTGGGCACGCCGTATCGCTGGGGTGGCAACACGCCGGATTCGGGTTTCGATTGCAGCGGGCTGATCGGTTATGTCTACCGTGACGTCGCCGGCATCTCTCTGCCGCGTACCACGCGCGAGATGATCAGCATGCAGGCGGCCAGCGTGGGCAAGGAAGGCCTGCAAACCGGTGACCTGATCTTCTTCGCCACCAATGGCGGTTCCCAGGTCAGTCACGCCGGGATCTACGTCGGCGAAGGTCGCTTCGTCCATGCACCGGCCACCGGTGGCACGGTGAAGCTCGATAGCTTGTCCAAAGCTTACTGGCAGAAAGCCTATCTGAGCGCCAAGCGCGTCTTGCAACCTGAGCACTTGGCACGCAATCCCTAAATGGCAGAGGTTGTCATGACCGCTCGCACACTCAATCTCGACGATTCCCTGTATCAATACCTGCTCGACGTTTCCCTGCGCGAAACGCCGTTACTCAAGCGTTTGCGTGACGAAACCCAGGCGCTGCCCATGGCTCGCTGGCAGGTGGCACCGGAGCAGGGGCAATTCCTCGCGCTATTGGTGAAACTCACCGGTGCCAAGCGTTTGCTGGAAATCGGCACCTTCACCGGTTACAGCGCCTTGTGCATGGCGGCTGCATTGCCGGATGACGGTTCGCTGACCTGCTGTGACATTCCCGGTGACTACAACGCCACCGCGCGCCGTTACTGGCAGGAGGCGGGGCTTGCCGAGCGGATCGATCTGCGTTTGGCGCCCGCGCTGGAAACCCTGGCTCAGCTGGATCAGCCAGAGTCATTCGACCTGATCTTCATCGATGCCGACAAAGCCAACTACCCACGCTATCTGGAGCACGCATTGCGACTGCTGCGCGTCGGCGGTCTGGCGGTGTTTGATAACACGCTGTGGAGTGGTCGGGTGCTTGAGGACAATCCCGAGAGCGAAGACACCCGGGCCATTCAGGCGCTCAATCGCGCCTTGAAGGATGACTCGCGTGTGGATTTGTCGTTGTTGCCGTTGGGGGATGGCCTCACGCTGTGTCGCAAGCGTTGAGCGCGGTTATTGTGGGAGCGGGCTTGCTCGCGAAGACGGTGTAACAGTCAACAAAGATGCTGAATGTCATGACCTCTTCGCGAGCAAGCCCGCTCCCACAAGTGATGTGAGTATCAGTTATTGGGTAGCAGAAACCCGCCACACCTTGTTGCCCACGTCATCCGCCACCAACAAATCACCCTGCCGGTCAATCACCACGCCTACCGGCCGGCCCATGGCTTTTTCCTCGTTGTTGAGGAAACCGGTGAGCACATCCACCGGCGGCCCGCTCGGTTTCCCTGAGCTGAACGGTACGAAAATCACTTTGTAGCCACTGTGCGGTTTACGGTTCCACGAGCCGTGCTGGCCGATGAATGCTCCTTCCTTGAATTGCGCTGGCAGTCTGTTGCCTTCAGCAAACGTCAGGCCCAACGAGGCGGTATGCGGGCCGACCGCGTAGTCCGGCGCAATGGCCTTGGCCACCAGGCCGGGGTTTTGCGTCTCGACGCGAACGTCGACGTGCTGACCGTAATAACTGTAAGGCCAGCCGTAGAACCCGCCGTCCTTCACTGACGTGATGTAGTCCGGCACCAGATCGCTGCCGATTTCGTCGCGCTCGTTGACCGCCGTCCACAATGCGCCGCTCCGGGGTTCCCAGGCCAGCCCGTTTGGATTGCGAATCCCCGAGGCGAAGATTCGATGGTTGCCGGTGGCGCGATCCACTTCCCAGATTGCCGCGCGACCTTCCTCCTGATCCATACCGTTTTCACCGACGTTGCTGTTCGAGCCCACGGTGACATACAGCTTGCTGCCGTCCTTGCTGGCGATGACGTTTTTGGTCCAGTGGTGATTCAGCGTGCCGCCCGGCAGGTCGATCACCTTCATCGGCTGCGACTTGATTGCCGTCTCGCCGTTTTCATAGTGGAAGCGCAGCAAGCGGTCCGTGTCGGCGACGTACAGGTCATTGCCGACCAGGGTCATGCCAAAGGGTGAGTTGAGGTTTTCCAGGAACACCGTGCGGGTTTCGGCGATGCCGTCGTGATCCTTGTCCCGCAGCAGCGTGATGCGGTTCGGGCTCGGTACGCCGGCGCCGGCACGGCCCATGACTTTGCCCATGACCCAGCCACGAACGCCTTTGCCGTCATCGGGTTTGGGTGGTGCGTTGGTTTCGGCGACCAATACGTCGCCGTTGGGCAATACGTAGAGCCAGCGCGGGTGATCGAGACCGTCGGCAAATGCCGCCACCTGAGTGCCTGTCGCGGCGATGGGTTTCGCACCGTCCGGCCAGCCAATCGCCGGGGCGATGTTCACCGTCGGGACCAGGGTCTTGTTCGGTTCTGGCAGCTTGGGCGATGGGCCGGTGCCGTCGGAGACTTGCAGCCTGGCGGTTTCACCACAGGCCGCAAGCCCTCCGGCGAGCACGATGGCGAGAGCGAGCGGGGGCTTGCGCATGCTGATCTTCCCTATGAATGCATTGAGCTAATCAATAGAGAAGCGCAGGTGCGCGATGGTTCAACCGGTCAGCCGCGGGCTTCCTTGAACAGCACGGCTATGCCGGGGTGATAGTTGCCGGCTTCGTTGCGCAACTTGCGATAGGCATAGGGGAAGTACCAGGCCACCGCGCAGGTGTGTTCTTTTTGCAGATCGTCGACCATGTCCTGGAGTTCTTCCGGGGTGGCGCTATGTTGGGCTTTTTGCGGCGCAACGAACAGGCAGCCGAGTTTCAGGTCGCTGGCGTAGCTGATGCGTTTGGCCTCGCTGGTGATGTCCTGCAATGCTTGAGTCAGGTTCAGGCTGTTGACGCGTGGCCAGCGTTGCGTCGCCTGAAGGTAAGCGCGTTCTTCGCTGGTCGCGATAAACAGATCGGCGCGGCCATTGCGTTCGCCTTCCTCGACCTGTTTGCGGGTCGGTGTTTGTTGCAACGTGACCATTTCCGCCATCCAGGCCGCGGCGGAAAGCAGGCTCAGGTTGGCTTTTTCGTCGTACCAGTAAGGCGTGTCATTATCGCCGCGCACGGCGTTGTAGCGGTCGATACAGTCAAACCAGCGTTCCAGCACCGGGCGCAGGAATTCCAGCTTCGGATTGCTGATGATCATGCCTTGCATGTGGCTCACCCTTGTTATTGTGTTGTGAGATTGTGGCTCTTTGATATCACTGCTGGGAGTGTGGCACAAGATTGGCGTCAGATAATTGATCGGCGGCAGTTATTCGCTCGCAGGCTGCCCGTCTTCAATTGACGCTCCATCCCCAACCCTCTAACCTTCGCGGCTTGTTTCAGGTGCTCTGTGACCCTGGTCGACAGAGTGAAACAGGGAAGCCGGTGAGTGACTCTCTTCAAGCGACGAAGAGCCATGATCCCGGCGCTGCCCCCGCAACGGTAAATGAGTGAAGGCTGCGCCTTGAGCCACTGTGTCGTCGACATGGGAAGGCGCGCAGTCAGGCAAATCGCCGCTCATGAGCCCGGAGACCGGCCTGATCCATCCAGCGGCATCACGGTGGGCGATGCCAGGCTTCTTGCCGTCTATTCTTGTGCCTGCCCGCCGTTATCCAGCCTCAACGGAGAGCTCCCCATGACTGATACCCCCGATCGTGACGAACGTCATCTGGCGCGCATGCTGCGCAAAAAAGCCGTGATCGACGAACGCATCGCCAATTCCCCGAATGAATGCGGCCTGCTGCTGGTGCTGACCGGCAACGGCAAAGGCAAAAGCAGCTCGGCCTTCGGCATGCTCGCCCGGTCCATGGGCCACGGCATGCAGTGTGGCGTGGTGCAGTTCATCAAGGGGCGCAGCAGCACCGGCGAAGAGCTGTTCTTCCGGCGCTTCCCGGAACAGGTGCGTTTTCATGTGATGGGCGAAGGCTTCACCTGGGAAACCCAGGATCGCCAGCGTGACATCGCCGCCGCCGAAGCCGCGTGGGCGGTGTCGCGCGAATTGCTGCGTGATCCGTCGATCGGCCTGGTGGTGCTGGATGAATTGAACATTGCACTCAAGCACGGCTATCTGGATCTCGATCAAGTGCTCAGCGACTTGCAGGCCCGTCCGCCGATGCAGCACGTGGTGGTGACCGGTCGCGGCGCCAAGCCGGAGATGATCGAGCTGGCCGACACCGTCACCGAAATGGGCGTGATCAAGCACGCGTTCCAGGCCGGGATCAAAGCGCAAAAAGGCGTCGAGTTGTGAGCAGCACTTTATGAATAGCCATCGTCAATGCCCGGCGGTATTGATTGCCGCGCCGGCCTCCGGTCAGGGCAAGACCACCGTCACCGCCGCACTGGCCCGTTTGCATCGCAATCAGGGGCGCAAAGTGCGCGTGTTCAAATGCGGCCCGGACTTTCTTGATCCGATGATTCTCGAGCGCGCCAGCGGCGCACCGGTTTATCAATTGGACATGTGGATGGTCGGCGAGCAGGAAAGTCGTCGGCTGTTGTGGGAAGCCGCCGGCGAAGCGGATCTGATCCTCATCGAAGGCGTCATGGGGCTGTTCGACGGTACGCCGTCCAGCGCTGATCTGGCGCGGCACTTCGGTGTGCCGGTGCTCGGTGTGATCGACGGCACTGCCATGGCCCAGACCTTTGGCGCACTGGCGTTGGGGCTGGCGAAGTATCAGCCGGACTTGCCGTTTGCCGGTGTGCTGGCCAACCGCGTCGGCACTCTGCGTCACGCGCAATTACTGGAAGGCAGCCTCACTGAAGGCTTGCGCTGGTACGGCGCCTTGTCCCGGGAAACCGGGATCGAATTGCCGAGTCGGCATCTCGGGCTGGTTCAGGCCAGTGAGTTGAACGATCTTGACCTGCGTCTCGATGCAGCAGCTGACGCACTGGCCAGCAGTTGCGAGGTCGCGCTGCCACCGGCGGTGGAATTCGCCGCGCCTGATGTGATCGCTGCAGAACCGCTGCTGGCCGGTGTGCGTATCGCCGTGGCCCGTGACGAAGCGTTTGCCTTCACCTACGGTGCAAGCCTGGATTTGCTGCGAGCCATGGGTGCCGAGTTGTCGTTTTTCTCACCGATCCGTGACGCGCAATTGCCGGAGGCAGACAGCCTCTATCTGCCGGGCGGTTATCCCGAATTGCACCATGTGGCGCTGTCACAGAACACCACGATGCTGGCCGCCATCCGCGCTCACCATGCGGCGGGTAAACCGTTGTTGGCCGAGTGCGGCGGCATGCTGTATCTGCTCGATTCGTTGACCGATGTCGAGGGCACTCGTGCTGAACTGGTCGGCTTGCTGGCGGGGGATGCGGTGATGCAAAAGCGTCTGGCCGCGTTGGCGTTGCAGGCAGTCGAGTTGCCAGAAGGTTTGTTGCGTGGGCACACCTATCACCATTCGTTGACCAGCACTGAACTTGAGCCGATTGCTCGTGGGCTGAGCCCGAATGGTGGGCGTGGGGCGGAGGCGGTTTATCGTGAGGGGCGGATGACGGCTTCTTATGTGCACTTTTATTTTCCGTCCAATCCTTCGGCGATTGCCGCATTGTTTGCGCCTGACCTTGAGGCCGCCTTCGCGAGCAAGCCCGCTCCCACAGGGGGCCGCGTTTCTTCAGGCAGCACACCTTCCACTGTGGGAGCGGGCTTGCTCGCGAAGAGGCCATGACTGACAACGCATTCAGCCAAGCCGAACGCGAAGCGGTCTACCGAGCCATCGGCGAACGCCGCGACATGCGTCATTTCAGCGGTGGCACGGTCGAGCCCGAGTTGCTGCGGCGCCTGCTCGAAGCCGCGCATCAGGCGCCGAGTGTCGGCCTGATGCAGCCCTGGCGGTTCATCCGCATCAGCGATCGAACCCTGCGCGGCAAGATCCAGTCACTGGTGGAAGAAGAACGCATCCGCACCGCCGAAGCCCTCGGCGAGCGCACCGACGAATTCATGAAGCTGAAAGTCGAAGGCATCAACGACTGCGCCGAGGTGCTGGTCGCGGCGCTGATGGATGATCGCGAGCGTCATATCTTCGGCCGTCGCACGATGCCGGAAATGGACATGGCCTCGCTATCCTGCGCGATTCAGAACCTCTGGCTGGCCTCCCGCGCTGAAGGATTGGGCATGGGCTGGGTCTCGCTGTTCGAGCCGCAAGCACTGGCGGACTTGCTGGGTTTGCCCGCCGGAGCCAAGCCCTTGGCCGTTCTTTGCCTGGGGCCGGTCAAGGAATTCTATCCGGCGCCGATGCTGGTACTCGAAGGCTGGGCGCAGGCGCGTCCGCTCAGTGAGCTGCTGTATGAAAATTATTGGGGAGTGAGTCAATGAGTGTGGCGTTGTTGAGTGTCGCCGCGGTTGCGCTGGATGCGCTGCTGGGTGAACCCAAACGCTGGCATCCGCTGGTGGCGTTCGGCCGTTTTGCCGACCGCATCGAGCAACGTTTCAACGGTGAAGGTCGCGGCTGGCGCAGTCATGGTGTCACTGCCTGGGTCATCGCGGTGTTACCGCTGACCCTGCTGGCCACGGCGTTTTCCTGGGCGCCCTATGTCGGTTGGATCGTCGAGATTCTGGTGCTCTATTGCGCCCTCGGCATGCGCAGTCTCGGTGAACACGTCGAGCCGGTGGCCAAGGCGCTGCGCAGTGATGATCTGGACGAGGCGCGCAAACGTGTCAGTTATCTGGTCAGCCGCCAGACCAGCGAACTGGATAAAACCGAAGTCGCCCGCGCCGCTACAGAATCGGTGCTGGAGAACGGCAGCGACGCGGTATTCGCTGCGCTGTTCTGGTTTGCCGTGGCTGGCGCGCCCGGTGTGGTGCTCTACCGTTTGAGCAACACGCTGGATGCGATGTGGGGTTACCGCAATGAACGCTTCGAGCGTTTCGGCTGGGCGGCTGCAAAGATCGACGATGTCCTCAACTATATTCCAGCACGCCTGGTGTCATTGACCTACGCGCTGCTGGGCAAAACCCGTCTGGCGCTGAAATGCTGGCGCACCCAGGGCCCGACCTGGGACAGCCCGAATGCGGGCCCGGTGATGGCGGCCGGTGCCGGAGCGCTCGGTGTCGAGTTGGGCGGGGCGGCGATTTATCACGGTGAACTGCATCAGCGTCCGCCATTGGGCGAAGGCGAACCGGCGGACGCCGACTCCATCGACCGCGGCTGGCAATTGGTCCAGCGCGGGGTATGGTTATGGTTGCTGATCCTCTGCGTGGGGGCTGAATTCTATGCTTGAGCACGGTGGTCGGTTACGCAAGGCGGCGCTCGAATACGGCATCGCCGAAGCCGAGTGGCTTGACCTGTCCAGCGGCCTCGCGCCCTGGCCATTTCCGGTCCCGCAGATTCCGTTGCGGGCCTGGGCGCGTTTGCCGGAAACCGATGACGGTCTGGAGCAGGCGGCCTGTGATTATTACGGCGCCGCTCAGGTGCTGCCGGTGGCCGGTTCGCAAATGGCGATCCAGTTGCTGCCGCGTTTGCGCCGGGCGGGCAAGGTCGGTGTGCTCTCGCCGTGTTACGCCGAACACGCCGAAGCGTGGCGCCGCAATGGCTACATCGTGCGTGAAGTGCTGGAGCAGGAAGTCGATTTCTATCTCGACAGCCTCGACGTGCTGGTGGTGGTCAACCCGAACAATCCTACCGGCCTGAGCCTGACACCGAGTCGCCTGCTCGACTGGCACTCGCGACTGGCCCAGCGCGGTGGCTGGCTGGTGGTGGACGAGGCCTTCATGGACAACACGCCGCAGCTGAGCCTGGCACCTTTTGCCAATCAGGTTGGGTTGATCGTGCTGCGTTCCTTCGGCAAGTTTTTCGGCCTGGCCGGTGTGCGCCTGGGTTTCGCGCTGGCCGAGCGCAAGTTGCTCAAGTTGCTGGCCGAGCAAGTGGGACCATGGGCGGTCAGCGGGCCGACGCGGGTACTGGGTCAGGCCTGTCTGCTGGATACCGAAGGGCATGCCCGGCAACGGGTTCGCACTGAAGAGGCCAGCGAGCGTCTGGCGCTGCTGCTGGAACAGCACGGTTTCAAACCACAGGGCGGCTGCGCGTTGTTTCAATGGATGATCACCGAACGCGCCGAAGCCTTGCATGAATTCATGGCCCGGCGCGGCATTCTGCTGCGGTTGTTCACGCACAACAGCAGCCTGCGTTTCGGCTTGCCCGCCGATGAAGCCGACTGGACACGTCTCGCGCAAGCGTTCGAAGCCTACGCTAGGGAAACCCAATGACTACGTTGATGGTGCAGGGCGCGACTTTGATGGTGCAGGGCACGACGTCCGACGCCGGTAAAAGCACGCTGGTAACGGCGTTGTGCCGCTGGGTCACGCGTCAGGGCGTCAGCGTCGTGCCGTTCAAGCCACAGAACATGGCGCTCAACAGCGCCGTGACCGCCGACGGTGGCGAGATCGGTCGTGCGCAAGCGGTGCAGGCTCAGGCCGCCAACCTTGAGCCGCACACCGACATGAACCCGGTGCTGCTCAAACCCAATAGCGACACCGGCGCTCAAGTGATCATCCATGGCCGCGCGGTCACGACGATGAACGCAGTCGCGTATCACGACTACAAAGCCATCGCCATGCAAGCAGTGCTGGCCTCTCATGAACGGCTGAGCGCGGCTTATCCCGTGGTCATGGTCGAAGGCGCGGGCTCGCCGGCCGAGATCAATCTGCGTGCCGGCGACATCGCCAACATGGGCTTTGCCGAGGCCGTGGATTGTCCGGTGGTGCTGATCGCCGACATCAATCGCGGTGGGGTTTTCGCGCATCTGGTGGGCACGCTGGAACTGCTATCGCCCAGCGAGCAGGCGCGGGTCAAAGGCTTCATCATCAACCGGTTTCGTGGCGATATCGCTTTGCTGCAACCGGGTCTCGACTGGCTGGAAGCGCGCACCGGCAAACCGGTGATCGGCGTTCTGCCTTACGTGATGGACCTGCACCTTGAGGCCGAGGACGGCATTGATCAGCGTCAGACCGACAAGGCCGACCAGGTGCTGAAAGTGGTGGTGCCGGTGCTGCCACGCATCAGCAACCACACCGATTTCGATCCGCTGCGCCTGCATCCGCAGGTAGATCTGCAATTTGTCGGCCCCGGTCAGGCGATTCCACCGGCGGACCTGATTATTCTCCCCGGTTCGAAAAGCGTGCGCAGCGACCTCGCGTATATGCGGGCCAATGGCTGGGACACTGCGATCAGTCGTCATCTGCGTTATGGCGGCAAAGTGCTGGGGATTTGCGGTGGTCTGCAAATGCTCGGCGACCAGGTACACGACCCGTTGGGCCTCGAAGGCGCACCGGGTTCCAGCGCCGGTTTGGGCTTGCTGGCGTTCGAAACCCGGCTCGAAGAAGAGAAGCAATTGCGCAATGTGCGCGGGCGTCTGGCGCTCGAAGACGCGCCGGTCAGCGGCTATGAAATTCATGCTGGCGTGACCACCGGGCCGGCGCTGGAAAACGCCGCCGTGCAACTGGACGACGGTCGCTGCGACGGTGCGCAAAGCGTGGATGGGCAGATTTTCGGCACCTATCTGCATGGCCTGTTTGAATCGCCCGCGGCGTGCAGTGCGCTGTTGCGCTGGGCCGGTTTGCAGGCGGTGCAGGACGTGGATTATCACGCGTTGCGTGAGCGCGATATCGAGCGGCTGGCGGATCTGGTGGAGAAGCATCTGGATACTCGACTGTTGCGTGAGCTCTGTGGGTTTTAGGGTGACCGTGCTGGCCTCTTCGCGAGCAAGCCCGCTCCCACAGGTGATCGCATTCCAGTGTGGGAGCGGCGGTGCGACGATTCGACTTGCTCGCGAAGAGGGCAGTGGCCTCACCGCTAACTTGAAGGAATGACCATGCTGCAACTGATCCTCGGCGGCGCGCGCTCCGGCAAAAGTCGCCTGGCTGAAAAACTCGCCTCCGACAGCGGTCTGGCAGTGACGTACATCGCCACCAGCCAACCCCTCGACGGTGAAATGAACGAGCGGGTGGCCCATCACCGCGCCCGTCGTCCAGCCGAATGGGCGTTGATCGAAGAACCTGTGGAGCTCGCCCGCGTCCTGCGCGAAACCGCCAGCGCCGATCGGTGCCTGCTGGTGGATTGCCTGACCCTATGGATGACCAATCTGCTGATGCTCGACGACGCCGAGCGTCTGTCGGCTGAGCGTGATGCGCTGCTGGACTGCCTGGCATCGTTGCCGGGTGAAATCATTTTTGTCAGCAACGAGACCGGAATGGGTGTCGTGCCGCTGGGCGAATTGACTCGCCGCTATGTCGATGAAGCCGGTTGGCTGCATCAAGCCTTGGCCGAGCGCTGTCAGCGAGTCGTCCTGACCGTCGCCGGCCTGCCCCTGACTTTGAAAGGAACTGCGTTATGACTCACTCCTGGTGGCTGAACCCGTGCAAACCGATCGATGCTCAAGCGGTCGAACAGGCGCAGGCCCGTCAACAGCAGCTGACCAAACCGGCCGGCTCCCTCGGTCGCCTTGAGTCGGTGGCCGTGCAATTGGCCGGACTGCAAGGGCAGGTCAAGCCGAGTCTGGATCAGCTGTGGATCGCGATTTTTGCCGGTGACCATGGCGTGGTCGCTGAAGGGGTGTCGGCATTTCCCCAGGAAGTCACCGGGCAGATGTTGCTCAACTTCGTCAGCGGTGGGGCGGCGATCAGCGTGCTGGCGCGGCAACTCGGGGCCTCCCTGGAAGTCGTCGACCTCGGCACGGTGACGCCGTCGTTGAATTTGTCGGGTGTGCGTCACATGAATATCGGCCCGGGTACGGCGAATTTCGTCGAAGGTCCAGCAATGACGCCGGCTCAAGGCGAACTCGCTTTGCAGGCCGGCCGCGACAGCGTGCAGCGCGCCATCGCGGCGGGTGCGCAGTTGTTTATCGGTGGCGAGATGGGCATCGGCAACACCACCGCGGCCAGTGCGTTGGCGTGTGCCTTGCTCAATTGCCCGGTGGTGCATCTGGCCGGGCCGGGCACGGGTTTGAATGCGGCGGGTGTCAGCCATAAAGCGCAGGTGATAGAACGCGCTTTGGCGTTGCACAGCGCTCAGCGTGGTGATGCGCTGCAAACCCTGTTCAACCTTGGCGGTTTTGAGATCGCGGCCCTGGTCGGCGCGTATCTGGCGTGTGCCCAGGAAGGCGTCGCAGTGCTGGTGGATGGTTTCATTTGTAGCGTCGCGGCGTTGGTGGCAGTGCGCTTGAATCCTGAATGCCGTCAGTGGCTGTTGTTCGGCCATCGCGGCGCCGAGCCGGGTCATCGTCATGTACTGGAAACCCTGAACGCCGAACCGCTGCTGGACCTCGGCCTGCGTCTGGGCGAGGGCAGTGGCGCCGCGTTGGCCGTGCCGTTACTGCGTCTGGCGTGCGACCTTCACGGGCAGATGGCGACCTTCGCCGAGGCCGCCGTGGCGGATCGTCCGGCATGACCTTGCGCCTGGACCTGTTGCGCCACGGCGAAACCGAACTCGGTGGCGGTTTGCGCGGCAGCCTCGACGATGCGCTGACCGACAAGGGCTGGGCGCAGATGCGCGCGGCGGTGGTCGAGCAGGGGCCTTGGGATCGTTTGGTCAGCTCGCCACTGCAGCGCTGTGCGCGGTTCGCCGAAGAACTCGGTGCACAGCTGGGTTTGCCGGTGCAGTTGGATAAAGAGCTCCAGGAGCTGCACTTCGGCGCCTGGGAAGGGCAGAGCGCCGCCGCGTTGATGGAAACCGATGCCGAGGCGTTGGGATTGTTCTGGGCCGACCCTTATTCGTTTACGCCGCCTCAGGGTGAGCCGGTGGTGGATTTTTCGACGCGGGTGTTGGCAGCTGTTGAGCGCTTGCAGGCTACCTACGCAGGCGAGCGGGTGTTGCTGATCAGTCACGGCGGGGTCATGCGCTTGTTGCTGGCTCAGGCGCGGGGATTGCCTCGTGAGCAGTTGCTCAACGTCGAAGTCGGGCATGGCGCGTTGTTTTCGCTGACGGTCGAATCCGGCCCGTTGTTAAAGGAAGCGCTCTGACCATGTTGCCGTTCTGGATCGCCCTGCAATTTTTGAGCAGTCTGCCGATTCGTCTGCCGGGCATGCCGGAACCACAGGAATTGGGGCGGTCGCTGCTGTTTTATCCGCTGGTCGGCCTGCTGTTCGGCGGGATTTTGTGGGCGTTCAACTGGCTGCTGCTCGGCACCCCGTTGTTGCTTCACGCTGCGCTGTTGCTGACGGTTTGGGTCTTGCTCAGCGGTGCTTTGCACCTGGATGGCCTGGCCGACAGCGCCGATGCATGGCTCGGTGGGTTCGGCGATCGCGAGCGCACCTTGACGATCATGAAGGACCCGCGCAGCGGACCGATTGCGGTCGTGACGTTGGTATTAGTGTTGCTGCTCAAATTCGCCGCGTTGCTGGCATTGATCGAGCAGCAACACGCCGTTGTCCTGATCATTGTCCCGATGATCGGGCGCAGCGCGATGTTGGGGTTGTTCCTGACCACGCCTTATGTGCGCGCCGGTGGCTTGGGGCAAGCGCTGGCCGATCATCTGCCACGTGTGGCGGGCAAGCAGGTGTTGGCGGTGAGTGCGTTGGCTTGCGTTTTGATTGCCGGTCTCAGCGGCGTGTTGGCAGTGGTGCTGGCGGCGCTGGTGTTTGTCTGGCTGCGGCAAGTGATGCTGCGCCGATTGGGCGGCACGACGGGCGATACGGCGGGGGCGTTGCTGGAGATTCTTGAGGTCGCGGTGCTGGTGGGATTGGCGTTGACCTGATGTTTATTGGGTGGATGTGCTGGACCTTTCGCGAGCAAGCCCGCTCCCACATTTGATTGCGCAGAACAAAAAATCTATGTTCGCTGAAGATCTAATGTGGGAGCGGGCTTGCTCGCGAAAGCGGTCTGTCAGATCCTCAATAACTATGAATGAACTCATCTGTAACTTGATTTAACACAACAGCGGGTATATACACGCACCATGCTCGACTCCCAATGTTTATGCATCAACCTGCGTCGCGCCGCCCGTGGCGTCAGCAGGCATTACGACGGCGCTCTCGACGGCTTCGGGATCAACGTCGCCCAGTATTCTCTGCTGTGTAATCTGCAGCGTCTGGATAAACCGAGTATTTCCACGTTGGCCGAGGCCATGGGGCTGGATCGCAGCACCTTGGGGCGCAATCTGCGGGTGCTGGAAGGCGAAGGCCTGCTGATGCTGGTCGAGGGCGAAGACATGCGTAACCGCATCGTCATGCTCACCGAGGCCGGTGTTGAACGCCTGAAAGCGGCCTTGCCCGCGTGGGAAGCGGCGCAACAGCGGTTGATTGACCGCTTGGGTGCCGAGAAACGCGAAACCTTGCTGCGACTGCTGGACGAACTGGCGTGATGCCGGTTTTTCCGATCTTAAGCGGGTATATACCCGCTACCGGAGAACAAGAATGACATCGATGTGGCGTACGTGTGGTTGGGTATTGTTGGGGAGTGCGCTGATTCTTGCGTTGTCCTTGGGTGTAAGACACGGCTTCGGGCTGTTTCTGGCGCCGATGAGTGCCGAGTTCGGTTGGGGGCGTGAGACGTTTGCCTTCGCCATTGCCTTGCAGAACCTGATCTGGGGCCTGGCTCAGCCCTTCACCGGCGCGCTGGCCGATCGCTTTGGCGCCGCGAAAGTGGTGTTGGTCGGCGGTGTCTTGTATGCATTGGGCCTGGTGTTCATGGGCCTGTCGGATTCGGCCATGACCTTGTCACTGAGTGCCGGCCTGTTGATCGGCATCGGTCTGTCCGGTACCTCGTTCTCGGTGATCCTTGGCGTGGTCGGCCGCGCAGTGCCGCCAGAGAAACGCAGCATGGGCATGGGCATCGCCAGCGCTGCCGGCTCTTTCGGCCAGTTCGCCATGTTGCCCGGCACGCTGGGGTTGATCGGCTGGCTCGGCTGGTCCGCGGCATTGCTGGTGTTGGGCCTGTTGGTGGCACTGATTGTGCCGCTGGTCAGCATGCTCAAGGACAAGCCGCTGCCGGTGTTCGGTCATGAGCAAACGCTGTCCGAAGCATTGCACGAGGCCTGTTCCCATTCGGGCTTCTGGCTGCTGGCGTTCGGCTTTTTTGTTTGCGGTTTCCAGGTGGTATTCATCGGCGTGCACTTGCCGGCTTATCTGGTGGATCAGCACCTTCCGGCGAGCGTCGGCACCACGGTGCTGGCGTTGATCGGGCTGTTCAATATTTTCGGGACCTACACGGCGGGCTGGCTCGGCGGACGGATGTCCAAGCCACGTTTGCTTACTGGCCTGTATCTGCTGCGGGCAGTGGTGATCGGGTTGTTCCTGTGGGCGCCCGTCACGACGACCACGGCGTACCTGTTTGGCATGGCGATGGGCTTCCTGTGGCTGTCGACGGTACCCTTGACCAACGGCACTGTCGCGACCTTGTTCGGTGTGCGAAATCTGTCCATGCTCGGTGGGATTGTTTTCCTGTTTCACCAGCTCGGATCGTTCCTCGGCGGCTGGTTGGGCGGGGTGGTGTATGACCGAACCGGGAGCTATGACTTGATCTGGCAAGTGGCGATTCTCTTGAGCCTGTTGGCGGCCGCCCTGAACTGGCCGGTGCGTGAGCGGCCGGTGGCGCGCCTGCAAACACAGATGAGTGCGATATGAACAGTCTCTGGCCGCGGATCGCTGTCGCCGCTGTCTGCGCCTTGCTGCTGGCCCTGTCTTGGTGGGGGTGGCACCAGGGCGGGCTGGCGTTGATGCAACTGGGCATGGGTGCTTGCTAGCAGGATGTGAGGGCGAGTAACTTCGGTTGGGACGACTTCTAAGGATGCCCCCATATGCTGATGCGCTGGCTCGCAGTTCCCGCGTTACTGGTAGCGTTTAGTGGATTGGCTCAAGCGGCCGAATGCCCGGAGCTTTTGCAAGGCTCGTTGCCCAAGTTGCGCGCCAAGGAATCCATCGACCTGTGCCAGCGCTTCGCCGGCAAACCGCTGGTGGTGGTCAATACCGCGAGCTTCTGTGGTTTCGCCCCGCAGTTCAAAGGCCTTGAGGCGCTGAATCAGCGATACAAGGATCAAGGGCTGGAGGTGATCGGTGTTCCGTCCAATGACTTCAAGCAAGAGTCCAAGGATGGCGAAGAGACTGCCAAGGTCTGCTACGTGAACTACGGCGTGACGTTCACCATGACTGAACCGCAGAAAGTCCGCGGTAATGATGCGACGCACTTGTTCAAGATCATCGCCAGGCAGAGCACCGCGCCGAAGTGGAACTTCTACAAGTACGTGGTCGATCGCAAGGGCCAGGTGATCGCCAATTTCTCCAGCCTGACCAAGCCTGACGATCCCGAGTTCATCGCCGCGGTGGAGAAAGCCCTGGCCTCGCAACCCTGATCGACGTCCATCAAAAAGCCCCGCCTCTGTACAAGAGAGCGGGGCTTTTTCAATTCAGGCGGCGAGCGGTTCAGGTTCGCCGTGAATCATCAGAAGCGGTAGGTCGCGCCAACACCGAAACCGTTCGCACTGTTTTCGTATTTGGCGTTGTAGGACTGACCCAAAGCGTTAGCGCGGTTGACAGTGACAGATTCTTCCTTGAGGTAAGAGTAAGCCACATCAATGGTCCAGTCGTCGGTTGGGTTGAAGCCCGCACCGACACTGAAGATGGTCCGGTCGCCGGTAGGAATGCGTGGCGAACGATCAGTGTTGTTGGTGGGCGACTGGTCAAAGGAGAGACCGGTACGCAGTACCCACTGCTTGTTCAACTGGTAAGAAGTACCCACGGCGTAGGCCCAGGTGTCATGCCAGTTCTGGTCTTCCTTGATGGTACCCACGATTCGTGGGGCGAGGGCACCACCATTAAGTGCGGTTACGCCTTCGTTGTTGACCGTGATGTCTTTCAGGCGGCTCCAGCGAGTCCAGGTAGCACCGGCATAGAGCTTCCAGGCATCATTTATATCTTGAGTCACGGAAAGGTCATAGGACTCAGGTGTTTCGATCTTCAGCGAGGCATCGTAACGGTTGGATTTGAGCAGCTGAGGTGGCACACCAGCGCCGGTAGACACATCGGTGTGGCCGTCGAGCTTGTAGTTCACTTTCGAGTGATAGGTCAGGCCCACGCGAGTGGTGTCGGTGGCTTGAACCAGGACGCCGGCGTTAAAGCCCAAGGCCGTATCATCGCCCTTGATCTCCACATTGTTATCGCCAGTCCGGGGGACAGGGAGAGCAATGTCCGATTCCAGGGTGCCGGAAATCCGGTTGATGGTAGGGCCAAAACCGATCGAAACTTTATCGTTGAAAGCGTAGCTGACGGTTGGCTGCAGAGTGATGACTTTGACTTCGCTCTTGCTGCCGAAAGCGCGGCCCTGAAAGCCGCTTTCGTAGTCGGTGATCAGCCCGAACGGAGCGTAGACGCCCAAACCAAAAGCCCATTCATCGTTGATTTTATTGGTATAGAAACCCATCGGTACTGAAGTGAGCGGAACCATATCGCCTTTGTTGGTTCCGCTTGAACGGCCGCTGGTATCGCTGATATCGGTCGAGGCGTCGATCGCTGCGAAACCGCCAGTGATTTGCTGGCCTTTGAGGCGGGCCATACCGGCAGGGTTGCCAAAAACTGTACTTGCATCATCGGCAGATGAAGAGCGCCCCGCAAAACCTGTCCCCATCCCGCTGATGCTTTGTTCGTTAAGGGCAAAGCCACTTGCGAAGATCTGGGTGGATGCCAAGGTAACGGCGAGGCTAAGGGTGGTTTTGAGCATTACTTTTTTCATTATTAGAACTCCTGGTGATCACCGGGGCGAAAATTACCAACATTTTCGTCCCAGCGCTATAGGCTGTATCGCTTGATTTAGAGCGGTTTTGTAGGACAATCCGACCAAAATCGCTGCCGTTTCGCGATCTTGTGGAAACAGCAGATCAGCAGGCGACCTGATTCAGCGGTGAAACACAGGTTTGCCAGGCGCAGGTGAAGTCTCTCAGGCGTCCTTGAGGCTGGAAGGTCTGGCGCCAGATGCGGGCCATTCCCAGTAGGTCGTCTGCTTCGGGGAGGGGGGTGTTCTGTTCTTCTACCAGCAGCCAGGCGATGGCTGTGGCGTAACGCAGGTTGACGGTCAATTCGAGGTGCGGACCACTCAGGAACGCATGTTGGCTGGCCAGGCCGCGAACCAGGCTCGCGCGTTCCGGGTCAAGTGCCAGGTAGTGGTCCCAAAGTGCCTGGTGGCGGAGTTCGGCGATTCGGTACAAACCGTGCCCGCGGCGGTCATGCAGGGCCGTTCCAAGGGCTGACTGGCTGGCGGCGACACCCAGCAGCAAGGATTCGGCAGTTGCGCTATGGCACCCGAGATAAATCAAGGTCGGGCGGATCACATAACGGCACAGTTCGCTGGCAGCGATACCCATAAAACCCTCGAAACATGAAATGGTCGGCGATACCTGAAGGGCCTTGGCAGCGGGTGAATCGAATCAGGCTCGCCGGAAGCGGCTTAAGCCGCTTGAGTTGAAGTGTAGTGTCATATTCGCGTCGTAAAGGCCTGTTTTTAAAATATTTCCGGCTGCGAGTTATAACCGTTATATCGGTTTGTGCTTAGGCGGCAGCGGCGAAAAGAGAAATTTCAGGCAATAAAAAGCCCCGCTTTTTTAAAGCGAGGCTTTTGAGGTTTTCAGTCTTTCTGGCGTATCAGGCAACCAGTGCCTGACGGGTACGCTCGATCACGGCCTGCAGCGGTTCGGCGCTGGAGTATTGATCGGGGTACAGGCGTTCGCTGTGACGAGCGATGCCGTGTTCGTTGACCAGAGTGAAGCTGAAGCAGCCTTTGCGAGCGGCCATGATCAGGCAGTTCATTGGTGCAAAAGCGTTGGTTAGGGTGCGAATGGCATCCTGGGTGTGGATTTGAGTAGACATAGTCATGGGGTGTTCCTACAAGCGACACGGATAAGAACCGTGCAAAGTTAAAACGTTCCAGTGACGACGACCACCATTGGTCGAACGAAGAACCCGACTGGAACAAAGCAGCCAGTTTGAAGCGCTGATAAATTGGCGCGCTTGGGCTGGCAGGTAGGTACTTAGGAGGGCAGGCAACACATCAAGGGCAAAGGTTCTGGGCCCAGGGTGAAGATCCTGATCAATTTGCAGGTTGGTTCGGTCAGAGTAAGTGAGCTTCGCAACACCCTTTGCTTTCGATTCAAAGGCTGTGTTGACGCAAGGTTTACCTGGAAACCATCGAGGTGGTCGATCCCGCTTTGTCGGTGGAGGCTTCCTTTGGGAAGGCTGACCGGGGGGATGTGTTCGACCAGAATTGACTTTCAGCTTGGTACTAACGCCGCGGATACTAACGGATTGAATAGCCGAAGGGAAGTGTGTTAGCAAAATAGTTCTGAGAACGCCCTCATTCAACGTCCAGATTGGCGCTCGATAGGCTCGTGATCCGCAGACGCGCCCTGTAATAGAACAAATTCCGACCATTGGTAGTCACGGTTCATCGGGCCAACACCTGTCTGGATCACGGGTTTGCCAAGGTTTATCCCCAGGTGCAGGCAAAAAATGCGCCGAAAAAGCGCATCGATATAACTGCCTCGAAGGGACTTGTGCACATAAGTCACGCAGGGTGTCACGCCGCTGTCATCATCCCTTCAAACGCAGTGGGTGCCTGTAACCAAAATTTAAGTCAATGAAAAACATCGCTTTTTTTTACT
Organism: Pseudomonas sp. BF-B-26; assembly: GCF_019956495.1. Lineage (NCBI taxonomy): Bacteria > Pseudomonadati > Pseudomonadota > Gammaproteobacteria > Pseudomonadales > Pseudomonadaceae > Pseudomonas > Pseudomonas sp. BF-B-26. Next base: position 54,224 of record NZ_JAHBDP010000113.1, read on the forward strand.
GGTGAAAAAATCGTCAGTTTGACTGCGGGCCCCATTCCATACGGCTTTGCGAGAGTTCAAGGGCGGTTGTCCACTGAGTTATCCACAGCTTCTGTGGATTGTCCCGAGCGCTTGCTCTAGGACGGGCGTGCCGGGTTTTTTTAGACTTTACCTGTAAGAAAAAAAGAGTAGAGTGGCGCGCCTTCCGATCTGCCCCACAGTGCTTTATGAAGTTTCGCTCAGTATCAGTCTCTGCAACCTCCACACCTCCCAGCATTACCCCGCCCAAGCGCCTTTCGATGCGGGTGGCCGAGTGGCTGCTGGACAGCCCGAGCCTGGGCGAAAACCCCAACGTCAAACACTTCGCCGGACGGTTGCTCAAGCAGCCAGCCCGTGAAGGGGTCGTGGCCGCGCAAAGCCGTCTCGGTCAGCTGATGTGCCGTGAATGCGGGAATGCCCGGGATCGCCGTATCGGTCAGGAGCTTCTGCGTTCGGCCGCGCGGGCAGGGGATCGGCGCGCCCAGCAAGAACTGGGTCTGATCGAAGACTGAGCTGTCCAAGACCTGACGCCTTGGTTAACCTTCAAGCTTTATTTCATTGGCAGGAGTGGCTATGGCTATGGACTTGACCAGCGCATTGCTCGGTCTGGCGGGCGCTGCGCTGCCGTTACTGGTACTGGCCTGGCAACTTCAGCGGCGAGCGAGCACCACGCAGTCAGAGGTTGCACTGCTGGAAGAGCGTCTGGCCATGGCCCTTCTGGCTCAGGATGGATTGAACGCGCAACTCGAAGCCTGTCGCGATGAAATAGGTGATCTGGGCCAGGCCAACGCCGCCAAACAGGCAGACCTGGCCGCCCTACGCCGTGAAGTCGAACTGCTGCAGATCGAACGTGACGACGCACGCGATGCCGCCCACGCCTGGAATCTGGAACGCGCCGGCAAGGAGGCTGAGTTGCGCCGTCTGGACGCCCAGGCCGCTTCGCTCAACGCCGAGCTACGTGAGCAGCAGGAAAGCCATCAGCAGCGCCTCAACGACCTGCAGGGCTCGCGAGACGAGCTGCGAGCGCAGTTCGCGGAGCTGGCCGGCAAGATCTTCGACGAGCGCGAGCAGCGCTTTGCCGAATCCAGCCAACAACGTCTCGGTCAGTTGCTCGATCCGTTGAAAGAACGCATCCAGTCCTTCGAAAAACGCGTCGAAGAAAGTTATCAGGCAGAAGCCCGCGAACGTTTTTCCCTGGCCAAGGAACTGGAGCGGCTGCAACAGCTGAACCTGCGCCTGAGCGACGAAGCCACCAACCTGACCCGCGCCTTGAAAGGGCAGAAAACCCAAGGTAACTGGGGCGAGCTGATTCTTGAGCGAGTGCTTGAACACGCGGGCCTGGAGAAGGGGCGCGAGTACCAGACCCAGGTCAACCTCAAGGGGCCGGACGGTGAGCGTTTCCAGCCGGACGTGATCATTTATCTGCCGGGCGACAAACAGGTGGTGGTCGACTCCAAGGTCAGCCTCACGGCCTATCAGCAATACGTCGCGGCCGAAGACGATGCCATCGGCCAGATCGCCATCAAGCAGCACGTGCTGTCTCTGCGCACTCACGTCAAAGGGCTGGCCGGCAAGGATTACAAGCGTCTCGACGGTTTGCACAGCCTGGATTTCGTCCTGCTCTTCGTACCGATCGAAGCGGCGTTTTCCGCCGCATTGCAGGCTGAGCCGACGCTGTTTCAGGAGGCCTTCGATCGTAATATCGTGATCGTCAGCCCGACCACTTTGCTGGCAACCCTGCGCGTCATCGACAGCCTGTGGAAGCAGGAGCGCCAGAGCCAAAACGCCCGGGAAATCGCCGAGCGGGCCGGGTGGCTGTACGACAAGTTCGTGTTGTTCATCCAGGATCTGGATGAAGTCGGCAATCGCTTACAGCAACTGGATAAAGCCTACAGCTCGGCGCGCAATAAGCTGACAGAAGGACGGGGCAATCTCGTCAGTCGCGCCGAGCAGCTCAAGTTGCTTGGCGCACGGGCGAGCAAGAGCCTGCCGGCAGACTTGCTGGAGCGGGCGATGACGGATGTGGATGGGTTGGCCGAATTGCCGGAGTAAGCCGAAAAGCTTCGCGAGCAAGGCGGCAGTTGCACCACAACAAGACTCAAACCTGCCGCACTACAACGGCAAATGCCGACTCAGCAACGCCCGCAACGCCGCCGGTTTCACCGGTTTAGCCAGGTAATCCAGCCCCGCCGCATGCACCTGGGCCACCGTCTCCGGTCGCCCATCGGCGCTGATCACTACCCCTGGCACTGGCTCACCCAATCGGGTTCGCAGCCATGCCATCAGTTCAGTCCCGGTCTCGCCATCGTCCAGGTGGTAATCCACCAGCGCCAATTGCGGTCGCATTCCATCGCTGAGCAGCGCCGCGCATTCATCGCGGTTGCGCGCGGTCCAGACCTGACAACCCCAGCGCGTGAGCAAGCTGTTCATGCCGATCAGGATGCTGTCTTCGTTGTCGATGCACAGTACCTGCGAGCCGCTCAGCAATTTGCCATTGAGCTCGGCGACCTTGGTCGGGATCGCGGTTTGCGCCCGAGCCAACGGCACGCTGACGCTGAACACGCTGCCGCGCCCCGGCCAGGAGCGTACGCGCAAGGTATGACCGAGCACGCGACACAACCCGTCGGCGATCGCCAGGCCCAGCCCCAGGCCTTTCTCAGCCCGCGTCTGGTGGCTGTCGAGGCGTTTGAATTCTTCGAAAATGACCTGCTGTTTATCCAACGGAATGCCCGGACCACGGTCCCAGACTTCCAGACACAGCTCGCCCTTGCGTCGGCGAACCCCTAGCAGCACTGGCCCTTTGGCGTAGCGGAAGGCATTGGTCAGGAAGTTCTGCAGGATTCGTCGCAACAGTTTGATGTCGCTGTCGACGCGCAACGCACTGCCCCTGACGCGGAATTTCAGTCCTTGGTCGAGGGCCAGCGCCTTGAACTCGGCACCGAGGACGTCGAACATCTCATTGAGCACGAACGGTTTGGGATCAGGGTTGATCTTGCCGTTCTCCAGGCGGGAAATGTCCAGCAGGTCGCTGATCAAGTCCTCGGCCGAGCGCAGTGAAGTGTCCAGATGATGGACCAGTTTCTGCGCCTCAGCGGAGAGGCCATCGTCCTGGTGGGAAAGGGCGGCCGAGAACAGTCGCGCCGCGTTCAATGGTTGCATCAAGTCGTGGCTGACCGCCGCCAGGAAACGGGTTTTCGACTGGTTGGCCGATTCCGCGGTGCCCTTTGCTTCGGTCAACGCGAGGTTGAGTTGCGACAGTTCGTGGGTCCGCTCGGTGACCCGACGCTCCAGGCCCTCGTTGGCTTCGGTCAGCGCTTGCTCAGCCTCGCGGAACGCGGTGATGTCGGTGAAACTCATGACGAAACCGCCGCCTGGCATCGGGTTGCCGATCAGCTCGATCACACGGCCATTGGGGAAAAGTCTTTCAGAGGTGTGGGCGCGTCCCTGACGCATCCAGTGCAAGCGTCGTGCGACGTGCACTTCGGCTTCGCCGGGACCGCACAGGCCGCGCTCGGCGTTGTAGCGAATGATGTCGGCAATCGGCCGGCCAAGCCTGATCAGTCCATCCGGGTAGTTGAACAGCTCCAGATAGCGCCGGTTCCAGGCCACCAGTTTCAGCGACTGGTCGACCACACTGATGCCTTGGGTGATGTTCTCGATTGCGCCTTGCAGCAGCGCGCGGTTGAATTGCAGTACTTCCGAGGCTTCGTCGGCGATTCGGACGACGTCCTCGAGTTGCATTTCCCTACCTTCGATGGCGGCTTTTACCACCGCACGGGTCGAAGAAGCGCCGAGCACACCGGCCAGCAAACGTTCGGTATGGGCGATCCATTCACCGTCGGCATTCTGGTTCGGGTTGAAGCCTTTGCCCTGACGGTAGGCAAAGCGGATAAAACTCTGACGGGCGCGTTCTTCGCCGACGAAGCGTGCGGCCAGCTGCAACAAATCGTCGATCTGCACCGACAGCATCGAACGGGCGCTGGGGCGGGCGCTGATTTCCTGACCGATGAAGCGACCCGCCTGCCAATGTTCCGAAACCCTCGTGCGCGACAGCACCGACACCCAGGCGAACAGTGTGAAGTTGCCCGCAAGCGACAGCACCACGCCTTGGGTCAGCGGGGTAATCGGCAGGTGCAACGGGTTGCTGTGTAACCAGGCCAGGCCCGGGAAACTGCTCAACGACAAGCCGAGGCTGTTGGCGGCAATCGGCAGGATCAAGGTGTAGAACCACAGGAATGTCCCAGCGGCGAGACCGGCAAACACACCGCGACGATTGGCCTGTTTCCAGTACAGCGCGCCGAGCATGGCCGGGGCCAGTTGGGTCACGGCGGCGAAGGCGATCTGGCCGATGGTCGCCAGGCTCGCCGTCGAGCCGAGCAGGCGATAACTGACGTAGGCCAGCAGCAGAATCACCACAATGCTCACTCGGCGCACCGAGAGCATCCACTGGCGGAACACTTCAAACGGCCGCTCGGCATTGTTGCGCCGCAGCAGCCATGGCAACAGCATGTCGTTGGAGACCATGGTCGACAACGCCACGCTGGCGACAATCACCATGCCGGTCGCCGCCGAGGCGCCACCGATAAACGCCAGCATTGCCAGGGCAGGATGGGCTTGAGCCAGCGGCAGGCTGATGACAAAAGAGTCCGGCAACACCGAACTCGGCAGCAGCATCTGACCGGCGAGGGCGATAGGAACGACGAACAGCGCTGCCAGCGCCAGATAGGCTGGAAACACCCATTTGGCCAGGCGCAGATCCTGGGGGTCGATGTTTTCCACCACGGTCACATGGAACTGCCGGGGCAGGCAGATGATTGCCATCATTGCCACGCCGGTCTGCACCACCATCGACGGCCAGTTGATGGTTTCCTTCCAATACTCTTCGAGGCGCGGGGCGAGCATGGCCTGGTCGAACAGGTCGTCGAAACCGTCGTACAGCCCGTAGGTCACGAACGCGCCGACCGCGAGAAAGGCAAACAACTTGACCAGGGATTCGAACGCAATCGCCAGCACCATGCCGCGGTGGTGTTCCGTGGCGTCGAGGTTGCGGGTGCCGAAGACGATGGTGAACAGCGCCAGCACCAGCGACACGATCAATGCCGTGTCCTGGGCGCGTGTGCCCATGGCGTCGGCACCGGCGCCGATCAGCAAGTTCACCCCGAGCACGATGCCCTTGAGTTGCAGCGCGATGTAGGGCAACACGCCGACCAGGCAGATCAGCGCCACCACCACCGCCAGTGACTGGGATTTGCCATAGCGCGCGGCGATGAAGTCGGCAATGGAGGTGATGTTCTCCTGCTTGCTGATCATCACCATTTTTTGCAGGACCCACGGCGCGCACACCAGCAGCAGAATCGGCCCGAGGTAGATCGGCAGGAACGACCAGAGTTGTTCGGCGGCCTGGCCCACGGCGCCAAAGAAGGTCCAGCTGGTGCAATAGACGGCCAGCGACAGGCTGTACACCCAGGCGCGCACTCGCGGCGGCAACGGTGCGCTGCGACGGTCGCCGTAGAAGGCGATGGCGAACATGATGGCCATATAGGCCAGGGCGACGGCGGCGATCAGCCCGCTGGACAGCGACATGGGAACTCCAGACAAAAGACACCCGGGACTCCCGCCCGGACAGACAGTCTCGCACGATGGCAGGGGTTAGTCAGTGTCGACCAAGGTCGCGGCGTGGCGGGGTGTCGCAGGCGGTGTGCCAGTTGGATTTTTGGTGTTTTTTCCGGCCCCTTCGCGAGCAAGCCCGCTCCCACATTGGATCTGTGTCGTTCACAAATCCCCTGTGGGAGCGGGCTTGCTCGCGAAGGCGGCCTTACTGATTCAGCGCAATCTCGATCAACCGATGCAACTCCTCAACCTCCAGCGGCGCTGCCGAGAACAGGATACGAAACACCGTCGGCGCCGCCACCAGGTTGATCAGCCGATCAACGTTCGGCTTCGGCTGATCGGGGTAACGATCCAGAATCGTCTGCAACTGCCCGCCAATGATTGTCGCGCAAAGGGCCGGCGTGGTGCTGCATTGCACGTCGCGCAATATGTTGCGGCCGGGTTCGGAACTCATCTCGTCCAGATACTGCTCGGCCCAGGCGCGCACGTCACCGCGCAAGCTGCCGGTATTGGCCGGCTCGCTCTCGGGGCGCATGCGGGCGAGGGCGACGTCCGCCAACAACACCGACAAATCGCCCCAGCGCCGGTAGATGGTCGACGGCGTGACGCCGGCGCGCGCGGCGATTTGCGGGACGGTCACAGTGGTGCGGTCCTGCTCTTCGAGGAGATCGCGGACTGCCGAGTGAACCGACTCTTGCACCCGGGCACTGCGACCGCCGGGGCGTAACCCTTCTTTAATAGCCATGCATCGGACCTTAACACAAAGAATTTGCTTTAAGCGTTGGCCAGTAGCACACTCCGCAAAAGCAAAAAGTTAGCTTTTGCGGAGTGTGCTCAATGTCCAGTTCAACGTCTAATCGTTCAAGCCTGTGGTTCCTGGCGATCACCTTACTCAGTTTTCTGGCGGCGTCCACGGCGCCGACGCCGTTGTATCACCTGTACCAGGAACACCTGCAATTCTCGGCAGCGACCTTGACCCTGATTTTCGGCGTGTACGCCATCAGCTTGCTGGCGGCATTGCTCACGGTCGGTTCCCTCTCGGATTACCTGGGGCGCAAACCGGTGATCTTCACTGCTGTGATGTTGAACATGCTGGCGATGCTGCTGTTTATCAATGCAGACAGTGTCGCCTGGTTGATCAGTGCACGAGTGCTTCAAGGTTTTGCTACGGGGATGGCCACTGCCGTACTGAGTGCGGCGCTGTTGGACACCGATCGTCAGCAAGGGCCGCTGGTCAACAGTGTGGCGCCATTGCTGGGCATGGCGTCGGGCGCCATGGGGTGCGGCTTGTTGGCTGAGTTTGCACCGCTGCCGTTGCAGTTGACCTATTGGGTGCTGTTCGCGCTGTTTGTGATGCAAGCGCTGTACGTCTGGCGCTTGCCGGAAAGCGTCAGCCCCCAACCGGGAGCCTGGGCTTCGCTGCGCCCGACACTGCATGTGCCGATCCAGGCGCGACGTACGTTGTGGCTGGTGCTGCCGATCAACATCGCGGTGTGGGCGCTCGGTGGTTTTTACGCTTCGTTGGCACCGTCTCTGGTGCGCACGGCCACGGGATCGACCTCAAATCTGATTGGCGGTGCGACGGTGGCCGTGTTGACGGTGACCGGCGCGTTGATGATCTACACCTTGCGCGATCGGCCGGCCGACAAGGTCTTGCGCCTGGGTGGCAGTTTGCTGCCGGCCGGCGTCGCACTGATTCTGCTGGCGGTGCACAGCGCCAGCCTGCCACTGTTTTTCGTCGGGACACTGGTGGCCGGATGCGGTTTCGGCGCCGGTTTCCTCGGTGCATTGCGCAGCGTCGTGCCGCTGGCCTTACCCCATGAACGGGCAGGGTTGATGTCGGCTTACTACGTGCTTAGTTATCTGGCGTTCTGCTTGCCGTCGTTGCTGGCCGGGAACTTGACCCGGACCTTCGGGCTGGTGGCCACCACCGATGGTTACGGTGCGGTGCTGATTACGCTCTCGGTCGGCGCTTTGTTCGCGTTGTTGCGTCAGCAGTCCATGAAAGTCTGTGGCGTCGATGTTCGATGACCGTTAGCCTTGGCACCGCCCTGCCTTTCGACGGACCGACGCATGAAAATCATCCGCAGCAAATCCTTCACCGCTGACCGTGCCTGGGGCGCTTTGGATATCGCCAACATGAACGGCATCACCACGCGCTTGCACTGGACCGATCAGCCCTATAAATGGCACATCAATGATGGGCAGGAAGTGTTCGTGGTGCTGGATGGCGTTGTGCAGATGCGCTATCGCGAAGCAGGTCAGGAGAAAGAAGTGGAGTTGGGCGTAGGCGATATCTTCTATGCCGACGTCGGCACCGAACACGTTGCCCATCCGCAGGGTGCGGCAAGAATCCTGGTGATCGAAACTGAAGGCAGCGTCTGACGCTATATCTGCAAAACAGATAACAGTTAGAGATATTACCCGTTATATCGATATTCGATTCGGATCTACCATGGGCTCCACCTCAACAGAGGACAGGAGTTCACCATGACATGCCCCAACACTGCCCCAGCCGGTTTCAAACCCTTCAGTCATTTGCAGCACCCGCGTGAAGTCATCCGCCAGTTCACGCCGAACTGGTTCGCCGCCACCATGGGCACCGGGGTGCTGGCGTTGGCGCTGGCGCAGCTGCCGGGAACAAATGCCGGTTTGCACGCGATTGCCGAAGCCCTTTGGTTGTTCAATATCGCCCTGTTCGTTTTGTTCACGGCGCTATACGCGGCGCGTTGGGCGTTGTTTTTCGATGAGGCGCGGCGGATTTTCGGTCACTCCACGGTCTCGATGTTTTTCGGCACGATCCCCATGGGCCTGGCGACCCTCATTAATGGCTTCCTGGTGTTCGGTCTGCCGCGTTGGGGCGAGGGCGTGATTCATCTCGCCGAGGTGCTGTGGTGGCTGGATGTGGCGATGTCTGTGGCGTGCGGTGTGCTGATTCCCTACCTGATGTTCACCCGTCAGGAACACAGCATCGACCAGATGACCGCCGTCTGGCTGTTGCCAGTGGTGGCGGCAGAAGTGGCGGCTGCCAGCGGTGGTCTGTTGGCGCCGCACCTGGTCGATGCCCATTCGCAACTGGTGGTGCTGGTAACCAGCTACGTGCTTTGGGCCTTTTCCCTACCGGTGGCGTTCAGCATTCTGACCATTCTGTTGCTGCGCATGGCGCTGCATAAATTGCCCCACGAAAACATGGCCGCCTCCAGTTGGCTGGCGCTGGGGCCGATCGGCACCGGGGCGCTGGGCATGTTGCTGCTGGGCGCCGACGCGCCGGCGACCTTTGCGGCCAACGGTCTGCCGGGCATCGGTGAAATCGCCGCAGGGCTGGGGTTAGTGGCCGGGATCACCCTGTGGGGCTTTGGTCTGTGGTGGATGCTGATCGCGGTGCTGATCACCCTGCGTTACCTGCGTGTCGGTATTCCGTTCAATCTCGGCTGGTGGGGTTTCACCTTCCCGTTGGGTGTCTATTCCCTGGCGACATTGAAACTGGCCAGCACCTTGAACCTGACGTTTTTCAGTGCCTTCGGTTGCGTGCTGGTGGTGTTGCTGGCGGCGATGTGGCTGATCGTCGCCAAACGGACGGTGCAGGGCGCCTGGCGGGGCGAGTTATTTGTCTCACCGTGCATTGCAGGATTAAACAAATAACCTGCAAAGTTTAGGTAATGTGTGGCCTGGATCGTCGTTGGATATTCCAATAACTGCATCCACGCCACTCTCTACCCAACATCAGGGACACATGGAAGATGAGTCACCCCTCACAGTTCACCTTGCTTCGCACCCGGCGCTTCCTGCCGTTCTTCGTCACGCAGTCGCTTGGGGCGTTCAACGACAACATCTTCAAGCAGTCGCTGATTCTCGCCATTCTCTACAAGTTGACGATCGACGGTGACCGCTCGATTTGGGTCAACCTGTGTGCGCTGCTGTTCATCCTGCCGTTCTTCCTGTTCTCGGCACTGGCCGGGCAGTTCGGGGAAAAGTTCGCCAAGGACGCGCTGATTCGTCTGATCAAGCTCGGGGAAATCGCCATCATGGCGGTCGGCGCGGTCGGTTTCATGTTCGATCACCTGTCGCTGATGCTGGTGGCGCTGTTCGCCATGGGCACTCACTCGGCGCTGTTCGGGCCGGTGAAATACTCGATCCTGCCCCAGGCCTTGCGTGACGAAGAGCTGGTGGGTGGCAACGGTCTGGTGGAAATGGGCACCTTCCTGGCGATCCTCGCCGGCACCATCGGTGCCGGGATCATGATGTCCTCCAGTCATTACGCGCCGATCGTCTCCACGGCGATCGTCGGTGTTGCGGTGCTCGGCTATCTGGCCAGCCGCAGCATTCCACGGGCCGCGGCCGCCTCCCCGGAAATGCGCCTGAACTGGAACATTTTCAGCCAGTCCTGGGCCACGTTGAAGCTGGGCTTGGGGCAGACCCCGGCAGTGTCACGCTCGATTGTCGGCAACTCGTGGTTCTGGTTTGTCGGGGCGATTTATCTGACGCAGATCCCGGCCTATGCCAAAGAGTGGATGCACGGTGACGAAACCGTGGTGACGCTGATTCTTACGGTGTTCTCGGTCGGTATCGCACTCGGTTCGATGCTTTGCGAGAAACTGTCCGGCCGCAAAGTCGAAATCGGTCTGGTGCCGTTCGGCTCCTTCGGTCTGACCGTGTTTGGTTTGCTGCTGTGGTGGCATTCCGGCGGAGTTCCGGACAGCGTTGCAGGCCATGGCTGGATCGAAGTCCTGGGGTTTGGCCATGCCTGGCTGGTGTTGATCGACATTCTCGGGCTTGGGGTGTTCGGCGGTTTCTACATCGTGCCGCTCTACGCGCTGATTCAGTCTCGTACCCCGGAGAACGAGCGGGCGCGGGTGATTGCCGCCAACAATATTCTCAACGCGCTGTTCATGGTGGTCTCGGCGATTGTCTCGATCGTTTTGCTGAGCATGGTCAAGCTGTCGATCCCGCAGCTGTTCCTGGTGGTGTCGCTGCTGAACATCGGCGTCAACGCTTACATCTTCAGCATCGTCCCCGAGTTCAGCATGCGCTTCATGATTTGGCTGCTCAGCCATTCCATGTACCGCGTGGAGCATCGCAATCTGCAGCTGATTCCCGATGAGGGCGCGGCGTTGCTGGTGTGCAATCACGTGTCCTTCGTCGACGCCTTGCTGATTGGCGGCGCGGTGCGTCGGCCGATTCGCTTTGTGATGTATTACAAGATCTACAACTTGCCAGTGCTGAACTTCATCTTCCGCACAGCCGGGACCATTCCGATCGCCGGTCGTCAGGAAGACATTCAGATCTACGAAAAAGCCTTCACGCGCATTGCTCAATATCTGAAGGACGGCGAGTTGGTGTGCATCTTCCCAGAGGGCAAATTGACTGCCGATGGCGAGATCAACGAGTTCAAGGGCGGGCTGACGCGGATTCTCGAAGAGACGCCGGTACCGGTGATTCCGTTGGCATTGCAGGGGTTGTGGGGGAGTTTCTTCAGCCGCGATCCGCAAAAGGGCGTGTTTCGCCGGTTGTGGTCACGGGTGACGCTGGTGGCAGGGCCTGCGGTGTCGGTTGAGGCGGCAGAGCCAGCCAGGTTGCAAGGGATGGTGGGCCAATTGCGCGGCGCTGTACGCTGATTCCTGTCGTGGCGGGCCGCTAACCCAGCGTGCCCGCTCCGGGCATTCAGCCCGCCATCGCCAACCGGTTACGTCCCTCGCGCTTGGCCACATACAACGCACTGTCGGCCCGTCGCAACAGGCTTTCGGCAGATTCGCCGGGCAATAGCGTCGAGCAACCAAGGCTGACCGTCAGCTCGATCACATGGCCATCGGCCAGATAATCCTCTGCCTGCACTGCAAATCGTAGCCGTTCGCCAACCATGGCTGCTGCCTCACGACTCGTGTTGGACAGCAGGATCAGGAACTCTTCGCCACCAAAGCGGAAGACCATGTCCACGTTGCGCAACTGGTTTTTGATCGAGGCTGCAACGGCCTTGAGCACGTCATCGCCGGCGCTGTGTCCGTGGTTGTCGTTGATGCGTTTGAAGTGATCGATGTCCAGCATCAGCAGCGACAAGGGTTGCAGATGCCGACGCGACATCTCGATTTCCCTTTTCAGGGTCTGATCCATGGCAATGCGGTTGCCGGTGCCCGTGAGCGGATCGCGCAAGGCGCTTTGGGTGGCGGCGCGGTAGAGCAGGGCATTGCGCATCGGATACAGCAATGTGGACAGCGATGACTCGAGGTTGCCTTGTTCCTGCTCACTGAAACGCTGATTGCGGCGGAATACCAGTTCGCCCAGATTCTCGCCTTCGTGGCTGAGGCTGTAGCTGATCGAGTGATGGCCGCGCAGACCGAACTCCAGGCGCAAGTCGCTGGCCGGGTGCTCGTACGTCAAGGCGTCAAGTGGTACTAGTCGCTGAATCTCACGGAAGAAGAGCCCGAGAATGCGTTGCGGCTCAAGACTGGTTTGCAGCTGCAGACTGAGTTGCTGGCGCAGTTGCGAAAGGCTGACGGGCCTCTCGATGAGGGTAGGCTGCTGACCAAAGCCCAGGCGTTGCAATTTGGCGCTATCGAAGTCAATTGCGTTGGTCTGGGAAGGTGATTTCATATGGCGTGCACCCCTAAGCAGTAAGGCTGTCTTACAGGCTGGGTGAGAGCGGCTTTGGGCTGCGCGTCATACTGGTCCATCAGTCCCGTAGGACATTTGGCCCAAGTTTAGTCCGCTTTGCCGACGATAAGTAATCTGTCGGCTCAGGCGTCCGCCCGTTTGCTTTCACACTGCGTGTCTGAGCAAATTTAGAGCGAAAGTCGTGCCATTCAGTTCAGTCGGATAAAAAACGTTTTAAATCAAAGAGTTGAAGCTGTTGATGAGGGGTGTCGCCGGGTTTTGTGACAGTTGGTTGACGTGTGATGGGGATGGTTGCGACGCATTTGTATGCCGCGGCGGGAAGCCGTCGCGGCACAAAAGCGACGCGCGGGCGTTACTGAGCGTTGAACGCCTGGCCATTGATGCCGGTGCTGTCCGGACCCATCAGGTAGAGGTAGACCGGCATGATCTCCTCGGGCGTCGGGTTGTTCAGCGGGTTTTCCCCCGGGTAAGCCTGGGCGCGCATGCTGGTGCGGGTGGCGCCCGGGTTGATGCTGTTGGAGCGCACCGGTGCCACGGTGTCGACTTCGTCGGCCAGGGTTTGCATCAAGCCTTCGGTGGCGAACTTGGACACGCCGTAAGCGCCCCAATACGCACGTCCCTTGCGGCCGACGCTGCTGGAGGTGAACACCACCGAGGCGTCCTTGGACAGCTTGAGCAGCGGCAGCAGGGTGCTGGTGAGCATGAACATGGCGTTGACGTTGACTTGCATGACACGCATGAAGTTTTCGCCGGACAGCTGTTCGATCGGCGTACGCGGGCCAATGATCGACGCGTTGTGCAGCAAACCGTCGAGATGGCCGAATTCGGTTTCGATCATCGCTGCCAGCTCATCGTATTGATGGGGCAGGGCGGTTTCCAGGTTGAACGGGATCACGGCCGGCTGTGGATGGCCGGCGGCTTCGATTTCGTCGTAGACCTGGGTCAGGTTGGCTTCGGTCTTGCCCAGCAACAGCACAGTGGCACCGTGCGCGGCAAAGGTTTTCGCGGCGGCAGCGCCGATGCCACGGCCAGCGCCGGTGACCAGGATGACCCGGTCCTTGAGCAATTCTGGGCGGGCGGAATAATCAAACATAAAAAACCTCACAAAGCAGAAGACACATCGCGGCGCGGCCATTCGCGGGCAAGCCCGCTCCCACAAGGATCGAAGGTGTTCACACATGTTGCATCCACCCAAAGGACCCTGTGGGAGCGGGCTTGCCCGCGAAGGCGTCAGCATTCACGCCTCATTTCCAGAACCTGAAACCGGCACTCAGCAGCTACAGAGGGCGCTATCCAAAACCTTGCGCAACTCCAGCGGATGATCGACCACTACATCCGCGCCCCAATGCCGCGGGTTATCCTCCGGATGAATGTAGCCATAGGTCACCGCGGCCGTTCTGGTGCCGGCGTCGCGACCGGATTCGATATCGCGCAAGTCATCACCCACGAACAACACGCTGGCCGGATCGAGGTCGAGCATCTTGCACGCGAGGATCAACGGCTCGGGGTCCGGTTTGCTGTTCTTCACATGGTCCGGGCAGATCAACAACGCCGAGCGCTCGGCCAGGCCAAGCTGCTGCATGATCGGCTCGGCGAACCGCAGCGGCTTGTTGGTGACCACGCCCCAGATCAGGTTGGCCTTTTCGATGTCGGCCAGCAGCTCGCCCATGCCGTCGAAGAGTTTGCTGTGAACCGCGCAACCGGCGAGGTAACGCTCGAGGAACTCCAGGCGCAATTCCTCGAAACCCGGTGTTTCCGGGTCCATGGAGAAGGTCACCGCGACCATCGCCTTGGCGCCGCCGGAGATCTCGTCGCGAATGTGTTTGTCGTTCATCGGCGGCAAGCCGCGATCGGCGCGCATCGCCTGACAGATCGCAATAAAGTCCGGCGCGGTGTCGAGCAGGGTGCCGTCCATGTCGAAAAGAACTGCTCTGATACGCATCGGCTTACTCCTCGCGCAGGGTCTGGATCATGTAGTTGACGTCCACGTCGGAGGCCAGTTTGTAGTGCTTGGTCAGCGGGTTGTAGGTCAGGCCGATGATGTCCTTGACGGTCAGGCCAGCCATGCGGCTCCAGGCACCCAGCTCGGACGGGCGGATGAATTTCTTGAAATCGTGGGTGCCGCGCGGCAGCAGCTTCATGATGTATTCCGCGCCGACGATGGCGAACAGGTACGCCTTCGGGTTGCGGTTGATGGTGGAGAAGAACACCTGGCCACCGGGCTTGACCATACGGAAGCAAGCGCGGATCACCGAGGACGGGTCCGGCACGTGCTCGAGCATTTCCAGGCACGTGACCACGTCGAACTGCTCGGGCATTTCTTCAGCCAGCGCTTCGGCGGTGATCTGCCGGTATTCGACGCTCACGCCGGATTCCAGTTGATGCAGTTGCGCGACCGCCAGCGGCGCTTCGCCCATGTCGATACCCATGACGGTAGCGCCGCGCTGGGCCATGGCTTCGCTGAGAATGCCGCCGCCGCAACCGATGTCGAGGACTTTCTTGCCGGCCAGGTTGACCCGTTCGTCAATCCAGTTGACCCGCAGCGGGTTGATGTCGTGCAGCGGTTTGAACTCGCTTTCGCGGTCCCACCAGCGATGGGCCAGGGCTTCGAATTTGGCGATTTCGGCGTAGTCGACGTTGCTCATGGTTAAGTCCTCTAAAACTTGAAAAATCCTGTTGCCCCGGTGGTAAGTCCGGGGTGCTTACGATTCGGTATGGCCGCTGATGCGCTGGCCCCACGCCTTGGCGGTGACGCAGAGTTGTTCTTCGTCCAGACGAGTCAGGCGGCGGTCGTCGAGCAGTTGCTTGCCGGCGACCCAAAGGTGTTTCACGCAATCACGGCCGGTGGCATATATAAGCTGCGAAACCGGGTCGTAGACCGGTTGCTGCGCCAGGCCGGAGAGGTCGAACGCGACGATGTCTGCCGCTTTGCCGACTTCCAGCGATCCCGTTTCGGATTCAATGCCCAGCGCGCGGGCGCCATTGAGCGTGGCCATGCGCAGGGCGCGATGGGCATCCAGCGCGGTGGCCGAGCCGGCGACGGCTTTGGCCAATAAGGCGGCGGTGCGGGTTTCGCCGAGCAAGTCCAGGTCATTGTTGCTGGCCGAGCCATCGGTGCCGACTGCCACATTGACGCCAGCCTGCCATAAGCGCTCCACCGGGCAGAACCCGCTGGCCAGCTTCAGGTTCGACTCCGGGCAATGAATCACGTTGGTGTTACTTTCTACCAGCAACACCAGGTCTTCATCGCTGATCTGAGTCATGTGGACGGCCTGGAAGCGCGGCCCCAGCAAGCCCAGGCGCCCGAGGCGAGCCAACGGGCGCTCGCCGCGCTGCTCGACGGACTGCTGCACTTCATAAGCCGTTTCATGCACGTGCATATGGATCGAGGCGTCCAGCTCTTCGGTGATCACCCGGATTTTTTCCAGGTTCTCGTCGCCCACGGTGTAGGGTGCATGGGGGCCGAAGGTGACTTTGATACGCTCGTGGTGCTTGAGATCGTTGAACAGTTCGACGCCCTGACGAATGGCTTCATCCGCCGTGCTGGCGCCCGGGATCGGGAAATCGAGGATCGGAATGGCGATTTGCGCACGGATGCCGCTGTTATGGACGCGTTCGCTCGCAACCTTCGGGAAGAAATACATGTCAGAGAAGCAGGTGATGCCACCTTTGATCTGCTCGGCGATCGCCAGGTCAGTGCCGTCACGTACGAAAGCTTCATCGACCCACTTGGCTTCGGCCGGCCAAATGTGGTTTTCCAGCCAGGTCATCAGGGGCAGATCATCGGCCAGGCCACGGAACAGTGTCATCGCCGCATGACCGTGGGCATTGATCAAGCCGGGGCAGAGCAATATGTCCGGCAATTCGCGGACTTCGGTTGCGTTAAGCTTCAGCGCAGCCGAGCGTGGGCCGATAAATACGATGCGTCCGTCGCGGATGCCCAGGGCGTGCTCTTTGAGGACAACGCCAGCGGGTTCGACGGGTACCAGCCAGGTCGGCAGCAATAGCAAGTCGAGCGCAACGGCAGTGTTCGGCATCGAGAGTCGGTTCCAGAGCTTTTGTAAAGATGGCGAAGTATACCCGAGCGTCTTCGCGGGGGGATCGCTATAATCGACGGCTTTTGTTCATGTGTGCGGGGTGAGGGATGCGCGATCGACTGTTGGCTGCGGAGAAAGTAAAGGCCATCGATTGGCGTGATGGCGCCCTTTACCTGCTGGATCAGCGTATTTTGCCGTTCGAGGAAACCTGGATCGCCTACACCAGCGCTGCTGGCGTGGCCGAGGCCATTCGTTCGATGGTGGTGCGCGGCGCGCCGGCGATTGGCATCAGTACCGCCTATGGCGTTGTGCTGGCGGCCCGCGCGCGGTTTGCCGAGGGCGGTGACTGGCAGGCGGCGCTGGAAGAGGATTTCGCGCTGCTGGCCGATTCCCGCCCGACCGCGGTCAATCTGTTCTGGGCCCTGGGCCGCATGCGCGACCGGCTTGAACGTCTGAAGGATCACGCCGATCCGATGGCGGTGCTGGAGGCGGAGGCTATCGCCATTCACGAGAGTGATCGCGAAGCCAACCTGACCATGGCGCAACTGGGCGTGGACCTGATCCGCAAGCACCAGGGCAACGCCCAGGCGATCCTGACCCACTGCAACACCGGCGCACTGGCCACCGGCGGCTTTGGCACGGCGCTTGGTGTCATTCGTGGCGCGTTCATAGAGGGTATGGTCGAACGCGTCTACGCCAACGAAACCCGTCCATGGCTGCAAGGTTCGCGATTGACCGCATGGGAACTGTCCAACGAAGGCATCCCCGTCACACTCAATGCCGACTCCGCCGCCGCCCACATCATGAAAACCAAGGGCATTACCTGGGTGATCGTCGGCGCTGACCGGATCACCGCCAATGGCGACGTGGCCAACAAGATCGGCACCTATCAGCTGGCGGTGAACGCCATGCATCACGGCGTGCGCTTCATGGTGGTGGCGCCGAGTTCGACCATCGACATGAACCTGGCCAGCGGTGATGACATTCCGATTGAAGAGCGCGATGGTCGCGAGTTGCTGGAAGTCGGCGGCAAGCGGGTCGGGGCGAATGTCGATGCGTTCAACCCGGTGTTCGACGTGACCCCGGCTGACTTGATCGATGCGATCATCACTGAAAAAGGCATCGTCGAACGCCCGGACACCGCGAAAATGGCGCAGTTGATGTGCCGCAAGCGACTGCATTAAAGATATTTGGCGCCTGATAAATCGCCTTCGCGAGCAAGCCCGCTCCCACATTTGACCGAGATCTCCAGTTAGACACGGTCGAGTGTGGGAGCGGGCTTGCTCGCGAAGAGGCCCTCACAGCCACCAAACAACCCTATTCACTTCGAAATTCTTCAATCAAAAAGCCTCTAAGCCTCTCTCGTCCCCTTCAAGCCTGTCACCGGTCAACTAACTATGCTCCATGCGCATCAGGGGGATAGGTGCGTGGCGGCTCTTGTGATAACATCCGGCGGTTTCCAAGGTAGCCCGATGTGGCTGCCTTTACTGCGCAGATCCATGGCATAACTCGTTGATTTGTCGTAAGTCGGTGCATGGCACTCAGCCTGCAGCGGCGAGCTTCGTTCGTCCCATATGGATGTGACGAAGTTTCACCAGAAAAAGGAATCAGGCTTCTCATGGGCGAACTGGCCAAAGAAATCCTCCCGGTCAATATCGAAGACGAGCTGAAGCAGTCCTACCTCGACTACGCGATGAGCGTAATTGTCGGGCGGGCACTGCCGGATGCGCGCGATGGCTTGAAGCCCGTGCACCGGCGTGTGCTGTTCGCGATGAGCGAGCTGGGCAACGACTTCAACAAGCCGTACAAGAAATCTGCCCGTGTTGTCGGTGACGTGATCGGTAAGTATCACCCTCACGGTGATACTGCGGTGTACGACACCATCGTTCGGATGGCGCAGCCATTCTCGCTGCGTTACCTGCTGGTAGACGGTCAGGGCAACTTCGGTTCCGTGGACGGCGACAACGCCGCCGCCATGCGATACACCGAAGTGCGCATGACCAAGCTGGCGCACGAGCTGCTGGCTGACCTGCACAAAGAAACCGTGGACTGGGTGCCGAACTACGACGGCACCGAAATGATCCCGGCGGTCATGCCGACCCGTATTCCCAACCTGTTGGTCAACGGCTCCAGCGGTATCGCCGTGGGCATGGCGACCAACATCCCGCCGCACAACCTCGGTGAAGTCATCGACGGTTGCCTGGCGCTCATCGACAACCCTGAGTTGACCATCGATGAGCTGATGCAATACATCCCTGGTCCGGACTTCCCGACCGCTGCGATCATCAACGGTCGCGCCGGCATCATCGAAGCCTACCGCACCGGTCGTGGCCGCATTTACATGCGCGCCCGCTCGATAATCGAAGACATCGACAAGGTCGGTGGCCGTCAGCAGATCGTCATCACCGAACTCCCTTACCAGTTGAACAAGGCCCGTCTGATCGAGAAGATCGCCGAGCTGGTAAAAGAGAAGAAGCTCGAAGGCATCACCGAACTGCGCGACGAGTCCGACAAGGACGGTATGCGCGTCGTGATCGAGCTGCGTCGCGGCGAAGTGCCTGAGGTGATTCTCAATAACCTCTACGCCCAGACCCAGCTGCAAGCGGTGTTCGGTATCAACATCGTCGCGCTGATCGACGGCCGTCCGCGGATCCTGAACCTCAAGGACCTGCTGGAAGCCTTCGTTCGTCACCGTCGCGAAGTCGTTACCCGCCGTACCGTGTTCGAACTGCGTAAAGCCCGCGAACGTGGTCACATTCTGGAAGGTCAAGCGGTTGCCCTGTCGAACATCGACCCGGTCATCGCCCTGATCAAAGCCTCGCCAACGCCGTCGGAAGCCAAGGAAGCGCTGATCAAGACGGCGTGGGAATCTTCCGCCGTGGTCGCGATGGTTGAACGTGCCGGTGCCGATTCGTGCCGTCCAGAGACCCTGGACCCGCAATACGGTCTGCGCGAAGGCAAGTACTTCCTGTCGCCGGAACAGGCGCAAGCGATTCTGGAACTGCGTCTGCACCGTCTGACCGGTCTGGAACACGAAAAGCTGCTGGCCGAGTATCAAGAGATCCTCAACCAGATCGGCGAGCTGATCCGCATCCTCAGCAGCGCTACGCGCCTGATGGAAGTGATCCGCGAAGAGCTGGAAGTGATCCGCGCCGAATACGGCGACGTGCGCCGCACCGAGATTCTCGATGCCCGTCTCGACCTGACCCTGGGTGACATGATCCCGGAAGAAGAGCGCGTCGTGACCATTTCCCACGGTGGCTACGCCAAGACCCAGCCGTTGGCTGCGTACCAGGCTCAGCGTCGTGGCGGTAAAGGCAAATCGGCTACCGGCGTCAAGGATGAGGACTACATCGCTCACCTGCTGGTTGCCAACAGCCACACCACGCTGCTGCTGTTCTCCAGCAAAGGTAAAGTGTACTGGCTGAAAACCTACGAAATCCCGGAAGCGTCCCGCGCTGCCCGTGGTCGTCCGCTGGTCAACCTGCTGCCGCTGGACAGTGATGAATACATCACCACCATGCTGCCGGTCGACGAATACACCGAAGGTCACTTCATCTTCATGGCCACTGCCAAAGGCACCGTGAAGAAGACCCCGCTGGAATCCTTCAGCCGTCAACGCAGCGTCGGTCTCATCGCGCTGGAGCTGGATGAAGGCGATGTGCTGATTTCTGCTTCCATTACCGATGGCAGTCGCGAAGTCATGCTGTTCTCCGACGGCGGCAAGGTCACTCGCTTCAAGGAAACCGACGTTCGCGCCATGGGCCGTACCGCTCGCGGTGTCCGCGGCATGCGTCTGCCGGAAGGCCAGAAGCTGATTTCCATGCTGATCCCGGAAGAAGGCAGCCAGATCCTCACCGCTTCGGCCCGTGGTTTCGGCAAGCGCACGGCGATCACCGAGTTCCCTGAGTACAAACGTGGCGGTCAGGGCGTTATCGCCATGGTCAGCAACGACCGTAACGGCCGTCTGGTCGGTGCAGTCCAGGTGCTCGACGGCGAGGAAATCATGCTGATTTCCGACCAGGGCACCCTGGTGCGTACTCGTGTCGACGAAGTCTCCAGTCTGGGTCGTAACACCCAGGGCGTGACCCTCATCAAACTGGCCAGCGATGAAACGCTGGTAGGTCTGGAGCGGGTTCAGGAGCCGTCGGAAGTCGAGGGTGAAGAGCTTGAAGGTGAAGAGGGCGAAGAAGGTGCAGTGTTCGACGGCGAAGTCGTAATCGACGACGTTGTCGAAGACCAGCAACTCGACGCCGCAGCTGACGAAGAACCGCAGGAATAAGCGGACAGACAGGGGGCGGATGAGAATTCGCCCCCTTGTTGTTTGTCCCTTGAGAATATTCGACACCCACGAAGTTCCCTTGTGGGAGCGGGCTTGCTCGCGAAGACGGACTGACATTCACCACAGATGTCTCCTGTTGCACCGCTTTCGCGAGCAAGCCCGCTCCCACATTGGATCTGTGTCGACTGATATGTTTGTACGATCCACCAAATCAGAGCGAGATTGGATGTGAGCAAGAGAGCCTATAACTTCTGTGCCGGTCCTGCGGCACTTCCCGAAGCTGTCCTGCAGCGCGCCCAGGGTGAACTCCTTGATTGGCACGGCAAGGGCCTGTCGGTCATGGAAATGAGCCATCGCAGTGATGAGTTCGTGTCCATCGCCACCAAGGCCGAGCAGGATCTGCGTGATCTGCTGAATATCCCCTCGAACTATAAAGTGCTGTTTCTGCAAGGTGGCGCCAGCCAGCAATTTGCTCAGATCCCTCTGAACCTGTTGCCGGAAAGCGGCACCGCCGACTATATCGACACCGGTATCTGGTCGCAGAAAGCCATCGAAGAAGCGTCGCGCTACGGAAACGTCAACGTTGCCGCTACCGCCAAGCCTTACGACTATTTCGCTATTCCCGGTCAGAACGAATGGAACCTGTCGAAAGATGCGGCCTACGTTCACTACGCACCGAACGAAACCATCGGTGGCCTGGAATTCAACTGGGTTCCGGAAACCGGTGACGTTCCGCTGGTCGCCGACATGTCTTCCGACATTCTGTCGCGTCCGATCGATGTTTCGCGCTTCGGCATGATCTACGCCGGCGCGCAGAAGAACATCGGCCCGAGCGGCATCGTCGTCAACATCGTTCGCGAAGACCTGCTGGGTCACGCCCGTTCCCTGTGCCCGACCATGCTCAACTACAAGGTCGCGGCCGACAACGGCTCGATGTACAACACTCCGCCAACCCTGGCCTGGTACCTCTCGGGTCTGGTATTCGAGTGGCTGAAAGAGCAGGGTGGTGTTGAAGCCATCGGCAAGCTCAACGAAGTGAAACAGCGCACGCTGTACGACTTCATCGACGCCAGCGGCTTGTACAGCAACCCGATCAACAAGTCGGATCGCTCGTGGATGAACGTGCCGTTCCGCCTGGCTGACGACCGTCTCGACAAGCCATTCCTGGCCGGTGCCGAAGCGCGTGGCCTGTTGAACCTCAAGGGTCACCGTTCCGTGGGTGGCATGCGTGCCTCCATCTATAACGCCGTCGACATCGTTGCGGTCAACGCACTGATTTCGTACATGGCAGAGTTCGAGAAGGAACACGGTTAATGTCTGAGCAAGAACTCAAGGCACTGCGCCTGCGCATTGATGCCCTGGACGAGAAAGTCCTGGAGCTGATCAGTGAGCGCGCACGCTGCGCCCAGGAAGTTGCGCGAGTAAAGATGGCCTCGCTGGCCGAAGGCGAAGTGCCGGTGTTCTATCGTCCTGAGCGTGAAGCTCAGGTGCTCAAGCGCGTCATGGAGCGTAACCAGGGGCCGCTGGGCAACGAAGAGATGGCGCGGCTGTTCCGCGAAATCATGTCCTCGTGCCTGGCCCTCGAGCAGCCGCTGAAAGTGGCTTACCTCGGCCCTGAAGGCACGTTCACCCAAGCCGCAGCCATGAAGCACTTCGGTCACGCCGTGATCAGCAAGCCGATGGCGGCGATTGACGAAGTGTTCCGTGAAGTGGCAGCCGGTGCGGTGAATTTTGGCGTGGTCCCGGTGGAAAACTCCACTGAGGGCGCGGTCAACCACACCCTCGACAGCTTCCTCGAACACGACATGGTGATCTGTGGCGAAGTCGAGCTGCGGATTCACCACCACCTGTTGGTCGGTGAAAACACCAAGACCGACAGCATCAGCCGCATCTATTCCCACGCCCAGTCCCTGGCCCAGTGCCGCAAGTGGCTGGACGCGCATTACCCGAATGTCGAGCGCGTGGCGGTGTCCAGCAACGCCGAAGCGGCCAAGCGGGTCAAGGGTGAGTGGAACTCCGCGGCGATTGCCGGCGACATGGCCGCAGGCTTGTACGGGCTGACCCGTCTGGCCGAGAAAATCGAGGATCGCCCGGACAACTCCACGCGATTCCTGATCATCGGCAGCCAAGAAGTGCCGCCGACCGGCGACGACAAGACTTCGATCATCGTCTCCATGAGCAACAAGCCCGGCGCACTTCACGAGTTGCTGGTGCCGTTCCACGACAACGGCATCGACCTGACGCGAATCGAGACGCGTCCCTCGCGCAGCGGTAAATGGACCTACGTGTTCTTCATCGACTTCGTCGGCCACCACCGCGACCCGCTGGTTAAAGGTGTGTTGGAAAAGATCAGTCAGGAAGCAGTGGCACTCAAAGTGCTGGGTTCCTACCCGAAAGCAGTTCTCTAAGGGCGGTAGCAAATGAGTGGTGACTTCCTCGCTCTGGCACAGCCGGGCGTGCAACAACTTTCGCCTTACGTTCCGGGCAAGCCCGTGGACGAACTGGCGCGCGAGCTGGACATCGATCCGGCCAGCATCGTCAAACTGGCCAGCAACGAAAACCCGTTGGGCGCCAGTCCCAAGGCTTTGGCAGCGATTCACGAAGCATTGGCCGAGCTGACCCGCTATCCGGACGGCAACGGTTTTGCGCTCAAGACCCTGCTGGCCGATCAATGCCGCGTCGAGCTTAATCAGGTAACGCTGGGCAACGGTTCCAACGACATTCTGGAACTGGTCGCCCGTGCCTATCTGGCGCCGGGTCTGAACGCGGTGTTCAGCGAGCACGCGTTTGCGGTCTATCCGATCGTCACTCAGGCCGTCGGCGCCCAAGCCAAAGTGATCCCGGCCAAAGACTGGGGTCACGATCTGCCGGCCATGCTGGCCGCGATCGATGCCGATACCCGCGTGGTGTTCATCGCCAACCCGAACAACCCGACCGGAACCTGGTTCGGCGCTGAAGCGCTGGACGAATTCCTGCAGGACGTTCCGGAACACGTGCTGGTGGTGCTGGATGAGGCCTACATCGAATACGCCGAAGGCAGCGATTTGCCGGATGGCCTGGACTTCCTGGCGGCTTATCCGAACCTGCTGGTGTCGCGCACATTCTCCAAGGCTTATGGCTTGGCGGCATTGCGGGTCGGCTATGGCTTGTCCACCGCTGTGGTCGCCGATGTGCTGAACCGCGTGCGTCAGCCGTTCAACGTCAACAGCCTGGCCTTGGCCGCTGCATGCGCTGCGCTGCAAGACGCCGAATACCTGGCCGAAAGCCGTCGCCTGAACGAATCCGGCATGCAGCAGCTGGAAGCGGGTTTCCGTGAGCTGGGGTTGAGCTGGATTGCGTCCAAGGGCAACTTCATCTGCGTCGATCTGGGCCGTGTTGCGGCTCCGGTCTTCCAGGGTTTGCTGCGCGAAGGCGTGATCGTGCGTCCGGTGGCCAATTACGGCATGCCGAATCACTTGCGCATCACCATCGGTCTGCCGGCGGAAAACAGCCGCTTCCTCGAAGCGCTGACCAAGGTTCTGGCTCGTGGTTGATGTCACTGCACTGCAATCTGCTGAACCTATGATCGGTCGCCTGGTGGTGGTCGGTCTGGGGCTGATCGGCGGTTCGTTTGCCAAGGGCTTGCGTGAAAGCGGCCTGTGCCGCGAAGTGGTCGGGGTCGATCTCGACCCGCAGTCGCGCAAGCTGGCGGTCGAGTTGGGTGTGGTGGATTGCTGCGAAGAAGACCTGGCCGCTGCTTGCCAGGGCGCCGACGTGATTCAGCTGGCCGTGCCGATCCTTGCCATGGAAAAAATGCTCGGCCGATTGGCCAGCATGGATTTGGGGCAAGCGATTCTGACCGACGTCGGCAGCGCCAAAGGCAATGTGGTGCGGGCGGCAACCGAGGCGTTTGGCGGCATGCCGTCGCGTTTCGTTCCGGGGCACCCGATTGCCGGTTCCGAGCAAAGCGGGGTGGAAGCCTCTAACTCAGAGCTGTTCCGTCGCCATAAAGTGATTTTGACGCCGCTGGATCAAACTGATCCGGCAGCGCTGGCAGTGGTCGACCGGTTGTGGCGCGAATTGGGGGCCGATGTCGAGCACATGCAGGTTGAGCGTCATGACGAAGTGTTGGCGGCGACCAGCCATTTGCCGCACTTGTTGGCGTTCGGTTTGGTCGATTCGTTGGCCAAGCGCAATGAAAACCTTGAGATCTTCCGTTACGCTGCGGGCGGTTTCCGCGATTTCACAAGAATTGCGGGTAGCGACCCGGTCATGTGGCACGACATCTTCCTCGCCAACCGCGAAGCTGTCCTGCGCACACTCGATACATTTCGCAGTGACCTCGACGCCTTGCGCGACGCGGTCGATGCAGGGGATGGGCACCAATTGTTGGGCGTGTTCACTCGCGCCCGGGTTGCCCGCGAACATTTCAGTAAAATCCTGGCCCGCCGGGCTTATGTGGACGCTATGAATTCCAACGACCTGATTTTCCTGGCACAACCTGGTGGCCGCCTGACTGGGCGGATTCGAGTACCGGGCGACAAATCGATTTCCCACCGTTCGATCATGCTCGGCTCCCTGGCTGAAGGCGTTACCGAAGTGGAAGGTTTCCTTGAGGGCGAAGACGCCCTGGCAACCTTGCAGGCCTTCCGCGACATGGGCGTCGTGATCGAAGGTCCGCACCACGGTCGCGTGACCATTCACGGCGTCGGCCTGCATGGCTTGAAGCCTGCGCCGGGCCCGATCTATCTGGGCAACTCCGGCACTTCGATGCGTCTGCTGTCTGGCCTGTTGGCTGCGCAGAACTTCGACAGCACGCTGACGGGTGACGCTTCGCTGTCCAAGCGTCCGATGAATCGCGTGGCCAATCCGCTGCGTGAGATGGGCGCTGTGATCGAGACCGCTGCTGAAGGTCGTCCGCCGATGACCATTCGTGGCGGCAACAAGCTCAAAGGTCTGACCTACACCATGCCGATGGCCAGTGCTCAGGTTAAATCCTGCCTGCTGCTGGCGGGTTTGTACGCCGAAGGCAAGACCACCGTCACCGAGCCGGCGCCAACCCGTGACCACACCGAGCGCATGCTGCGTGGCTTCGGCTACCCGGTCAGCGTCAACGGTGCGACCGCTTCGGTCGAATCCGGCCACAAGCTGACCGCGACCCACATTGAAGTGCCGGGCGACATCTCGTCTTCTGCGTTCTTCCTGGTGGCCGCGTCGATCGCCGAAGGTTCGGAGCTGGTGCTTGAGCACGTCGGCATCAACCCGACCCGTACCGGTGTGATCGATATTCTGCGTCTGATGGGCGCTGACATCACCCTGGAAAACCAGCGTGAAGTCGGCGGTGAGCCGGTTGCGGATTTGCGCGTACGTGCAGCTAAACTCAAAGGTATCGAGATTCCCGAAGCGCTGGTTCCGCTGGCCATCGACGAATTTCCGGTGCTGTTCGTGGCCGCGGCCTGTGCCGAAGGGCGCACCATCCTGCGTGGCGCCGAAGAGCTGCGGGTTAAAGAGTCGGACCGGATTCAGGTCATGGCGGATGGCTTGCTGGCGCTTGGCGTCAAATGCGAACCGACCCCGGACGGCATCATCATCGACGGCGGCCAGATCGGCGGCGGCGAAGTGCACGGTCACGGCGATCACCGGATTGCCATGGCCTTCAGCGTGGCTTCGTTGCGCGCCACTGCGCCGATCCGCATTCATGATTGCGCCAACGTCGCGACGTCGTTCCCGAACTTCCTCGCGCTGTGCGCGCAGGTCGGTATCCGTGTTGCACAAGAGGCTCAGTCGTGATTATCAAGCCACCGGTCATCACCATCGATGGGCCTAGCGGTTCGGGCAAAGGCACTATTGCCGGGATTCTGGCCAAGCGCCTGGGCTGGTGCCTGCTGGATTCCGGTGCGTTGTACCGTCTGCTGGCATTCGCCGCGCGTAATCATGGCGTCGATCTGACCAATGAAGAGTCGCTGAAGCTGCTGGCCGCTCATCTGGACGTGCAATTCGTCGGTGCGACCGAAGGTCATCCGCAGCGGATCATCCTCGAAGGTGACGATGTCACTGATGATTTGCGCAACGAACAAGTCGGCGCCTGGGCTTCCCAGGTCGCTGCACTGCCGGCGGTGCGTGACGCGCTGCTCCAGCGCCAGCGGGCATTTCAGGAGGCTCCGGGTCTGGTGGCCGATGGTCGCGACATGGGCACGGTGGTTTTTCCGGATGCACCACTGAAGATATTCCTCACTGCCAGTGCCGAGGAGCGTGCGCGCCGTCGATACTTGCAGTTGAAGGGCAAAGTCGATGGTGTTAGTCTGTCGAGTCTGCTAGATGAGATACGTGTCCGCGATGAGCGTGACACCCAGCGAGCGGTAGCCCCGCTCAAACCGGCGGCTGACGCCATACAGCTGGATTCCACGGAATTATCCATCGATCAGGTGCTGGAACGCATCATGAGCGAGATCGCCATTCGCGATATCGCCGGGTGACCAAGAAGCGACTCAGGGGACCAGTCATAGTCCTGCGTCGCTTCTTCAAATGAACATAACCCACGTCGTCTGGGATGTGGAGATGGGCGTATCCTTCGCCCTTATTCAACAGGAATTAAAATGAGCGAAAGCTTTGCGGAACTCTTTGAAGAAAGCCTAAAAACCCTGAACCTTCAGGCAGGCTCCATCATCACCGGTGTTATCGTTGATATCGATTACCAAGCTCGCTGGGTAACCGTTCACGCTGGCCTGAAGTCTGAAGCACTCATCCCGCTTGAGCAGTTCTACAACGATGCTGGCGAACTGACTATCAACGTCGGTGACGAAGTTCACGTTGCTCTGGACTCGGTTGAAGACGGCTTTGGTGAAACCAAGCTGTCCCGTGAAAAAGCCAAGCGCGCTGAATGCTGGATTGTTCTGGAAGCAGCCTTCGCAGCCGAAGAAGTGGTCAAGGGCGTTATCAACGGTAAGGTTAAAGGCGGCTTCACTGTCGACGTTAACGGCATCCGTGCGTTCCTGCCAGGTTCTCTGGTTGACGTCCGTCCAGTGCGCGACACCACGCACCTGGAAGGCAAAGAGCTGGAATTCAAGGTCATCAAGCTTGACCAGAAACGCAACAACGTTGTCGTTTCCCGTCGTAGCGTCCTCGAAGCCGAGAACTCCGCTGAGCGTGAAGCTCTGCTGGAATCCCTGCAGGAAGGCCAACAAGTCAAAGGTATCGTCAAAAACCTCACCGATTACGGCGCATTCGTCGATCTGGGTGGCGTCGATGGCCTGCTGCACATTACCGACATGGCTTGGAAACGTATCAAGCATCCTTCCGAAATCGTCAACGTTGGCGACGAGATCGATGTCAAGGTTCTGAAGTACGATCGCGAACGCAATCGTGTTTCCCTGGGCCTCAAGCAACTGGGCGAAGATCCATGGGTTGCTATCAAAGCCCGTTACCCAGAAAGCACTCGCGTTACCGCTCGTGTAACCAACCTGACCGACTACGGCTGCTTCGCTGAGCTGGAAGAAGGCGTTGAAGGCCTGGTACACGTTTCCGAAATGGACTGGACCAACAAGAACATCCACCCTTCGAAAGTCGTACAAGTCGGCGACGAAGTGGAAGTTATGGTTCTGGACATCGACGAAGAGCGTCGTCGTATCTCCCTCGGCATCAAGCAGTGCAAATCTAACCCATGGGAAGATTTCTCTGGCCAGTTCAACAAGGGCGATAAAATCTCCGGCACCATCAAGTCGATCACCGATTTCGGTATCTTCATTGGTCTGGACGGCGGCATCGACGGTCTGGTTCACCTGTCCGACATCTCCTGGAACGAAGTGGGCGAAGAAGCCGTTCGCCGCTTCAAGAAGGGCGACGAGCTGGACACCGTTATCCTGTCGGTTGACCCAGAGCGCGAGCGCATCTCCCTGGGTATCAAGCAACTGGAAAGCGATCCGTTCTCCGAGTACGTTCAAGAGAACGACAAAGGCGCAATCGTTAAAGGCATCGTGAAGGAAGTTGACGCTAAAGGCGCCATCATCACTCTGGCCGACGATATCGAAGCGACTCTGAAAGCCTCCGAAATCAGCCGTGACCGCGTTGAAGACGCGCGCAACGTTCTGAAAGAAGGCCAGGAAGTAGAAGCCAAGATCATCAGCGTTGACCGCAAGAGCCGCGTAATCCAGCTCTCCATCAAGTCGAAAGACGATGCTGAAGAGAAAGAAGCCATCCAGAGCCTGAAAACTGCTCCGGAAACCGAAGTGGGTAACACCACCATGGCTGCACTGCTGCGCGAAGCAATGGCCAAACAGAACTAAGTTCTGTCGGACCATAGAAAAAGGGCGACTTCGGTCGCCCTTTTTTGTGTCTGTGATTTGTTGATTCCAATGGTCTCGCAACGTTGCGGTCGTTTTGCCGTGAAACCAATCCCCTCAACAAGTTGTCTCTTTCTTTAGTCGGATCAATCGTTTATTTACGGCTAGTCTTTAGCTTGAAGCGAGCGACCGTCGGGCGGCGTATCCGGCCTGAGGAAGTGAATGAACAAGCTCATTGTCGTCATAGCAGTATTGACACTGGCAGGCTGTACCACTAATGCCAAGACCCACGCGGTGCGTGGGGTCAGTGGCATCGAGATCGATTGTTCGGGGTTGGGGTCGGGATGGGAGAAGTGTCGCAAGCGCGCGAGCAAGGAGTGCAAGGCGGCGGGTTACAAAGTTGTAGCCAGGTCAGATGATGCCAAAGACGAGGATGAGTACCCCTTTGGCTTCAATCCCGCGGGCTATCTGACGCGCACCATGCTGGTCATCTGTCGATGAGTGTGCGAGCGGTGTTCCGCGCCCTGGAAGAGGGCATCTCGTTGTTGGTGGAAGATGTCAAAAGCTCAGGCTGTTCAAATTCATCGGGGCGTGCTAAAACCTTTGAAGCGCTGATCTAGCTGCTTGAAAAAGAAGGGAAAAATATGACGAAGTCGGAGTTGATCGAACGAATTGTCACCCATCAAGGGCTGCTCTCATCCAAGGATGTGGAGCTGGCCATCAAGACCATGCTTGAACAAATGTCCCAATGTCTGGCCACCGGTGATCGCATCGAGATCCGTGGGTTTGGCAGCTTCTCCTTGCACTACCGCGCGCCGCGCGTAGGTCGCAATCCAAAAACCGGTCAGTCGGTTAGCCTGGATGGCAAGTTCGTTCCGCATTTCAAGCCGGGCAAAGAATTGCGTGACCGTGTGAACGAGGACGAGGAGGAGATGCTTTGACGGCCACCGTAATTCAAGGAACCGCTTATGCGTAACCTCAAGCGCGTACTGCTCGCCGTATTCGTTCTGTTGCTGGTTTTGGCGATCCTGGCGTTCGTTCTCGAGAATCAGCAATCGGTTTCCCTGTTGTTCCTGGGTTGGGCGGGGCCGCAACTACCGGTATCACTGGTCATGGTTATTGCATTGCTGATCGGGATGGTAATCGGGCCGATTCTTGGCTGGTTTCTGGGGCGTACGTCCAAAGCTTCCCGCAAGCGCCTTGTCTGATTACGACATAGAAGGGAAAGCGCACTAAGCTTTAGCCACAGCTTGTCTATATCCATTAGTAAAACCGTCATTAAGCTGTAAAATGCTGCGCTTGTCCGATAGTGGCCTATGCCCACGTCGGTTCAAACTGACTCTGTCAGAGGCCTCAGCTACCTTGATGGCTTCTGCATTCATGGATTAGACAGTGCTCGGTTGGCGGCCCTGTCAGTAACTCAAGGGTATCGTTTCGCGTGAAAATTCTAGTAACCGGCGGCGCCGGGTTTATCGGCTCGGCAGTCATTCGTCATATCATCTCCAACACTAATGACTCTGTCGTAAACGTCGACAAGCTTACTTACGCCGGTAACCTTGAGTCATTGGCCGAAGTTAGCCAGAACTCGCGTTACGTGTTCGAGCGCGTCGACATCTGCGACCGTGATCAAATCGACCGTGTTCTGCGTGAACACCAACCGAATGCGATCATGCACCTGGCCGCAGAGTCCCACGTTGACCGCTCGATCTCTGGCCCGTCTGAATTCATCCAGACCAACATCATCGGCACTTATACTTTGCTGGAAGCTGCACGCCACTATTGGGCGGCGCTGGATGACGCGCGTAAAGCCAACTTCCGCTTTCACCATATTTCGACTGACGAAGTTTACGGAGACCTCGAAGGTCCGGAAGACCTCTTCACCGAAACCACGCCGTATCAGCCAAGTTCGCCATACTCCGCCAGTAAGGCCAGTTCCGATCACCTGGTTCGCGCCTGGAGCCGTACTTACGGCCTGCCGACCCTGGTCACCAACTGCTCCAACAACTACGGCCCGTGCCATTTCCCTGAGAAGTTGATCCCGCTGATCATTCTCAATGCACTGGAAGGCAAGCCGCTGCCGGTCTACGGCAAAGGCAACCAGGTCCGCGACTGGCTCTACGTCGAAGATCACGCTCGTGCACTGTACAAAGTCGTGACCGAAGGCGTTATCGGCGAGACGTACAACATCGGTGGCCATAACGAAAAGCAAAACATCGAAGTGGTGCATACCCTGTGCGCACTGCTCGACGAACTGCGTCCCGATTCTGCTCACCGTCCACATGCCAGCCTGATCACTTACGTTCAGGACCGCCCGGGCCACGATCAGCGTTACGCAATCGATGCCAGTAAAATTCAGCGTGAGCTGGGTTGGACGCCGGAAGAAACCTTTGAAACCGGCATCCGCAAAACGGTCGAGTGGTACCTCAACAACACTGAATGGGTAGCTCACGTTAAGAGCGGCAGCTATCAGCAGTGGATCGATCAGAACTACGCGGATCGTTCGAACAAGGCATGAAAATACTTCTGCTGGGAAAAAACGGCCAGGTGGGCTGGGAGCTGCAACGCTCCCTCGCGCCGCTGGGTGAGTTAATCGCCCTGGACCGTCATGTTGTCGATGGTTTGTGCGGCGATCTGTCCGATCTCGATGCCTTGCGCGCGACGATTCGCCAGGTCAAACCCGACGTCATCGTCAATGCTGCGGCCTACACCGCTGTCGATAAAGCCGAGTCCGAGACCGAACTGGCCGACCGTGTGAACGGTCAGGCAAGCCAGGTCATGGCCGAAGAGGCCACGACACTAGGTGCTTGGCTGATCCATTACTCGACTGACTACGTCTTCAGCGGCCAGGGTTCTGCGCCGTGGCAAGAGTCAGATCCAGTCGCCCCGGTGAATCACTACGGCGCCAGTAAACTGGCCGGCGAACAGGCGATTACCGCGTCGGGCTGCAAGCATCTGATCTTCCGCACCAGCTGGGTCTATGGCGCTCGCGGCAACAACTTCGCCAAGACCATGCTGCGTCTGGCCAAGGATCGCGAAACCTTGAGCGTCATCGCCGACCAGATCGGAGCCCCGACGGGTGCAGACCTGATTGCCGACGTGACTGCGTTGGCCATTCAACAAGTTCTGCAACGTCCCGAGCTGTCGGGCTTGTATCACTTGGCGGCCAGTGGCGAAGTGTCCTGGCACGGCTATGCTAGCCATGTGATCGGCTTCGCCCAAGACAACGGCGAGCAGCTCGCCGTAACGGCGATCAATCCGATTGAAACGACGGCTTACCCAACACCTGCGCGCCGCCCTCTGAATTCGCGTTTGAATACTCAGAAGCTGCGTGACAATTTTTCTCTACACTTGCCGGATTGGCAAAGTGGCGTAACCCGAATGCTTAGGGAAGTTCTGAATAAATGAGCACGACAAATCGTAAAGGCATCATCCTCGCCGGCGGCTCGGGTACGCGTCTGCATCCGTTGACGCTCGGAGTGTCCAAGCAGATGCTGCCGATCTACGACAAGCCGATGATCTTTTATCCGCTGTCGGTGCTGATGCTCGCGGGCATGCGTGAAGTCCTGATTATCTCCACGCCTGAAGACTTGCCGTGTTTCCGCAAGTTGCTGGGTGACGGAAGCCTGTACGGTATCAAGCTGACCTACGCCGAGCAGCCAAGTCCAGACGGTCTTGCACAAGCGTTCATTATCGGCGAAGAGTTTATCGGCGAAGATCCTTGCTGCCTGATCCTGGGCGACAACATCTTTTACGGTCAGCACTTCTCGGACAACTTGCGCTCCGCCAGCAATCAACAGCGTGGCGCTACTGTATTCGGCTACCACGTCTCCGATCCGGAACGCTTCGGTGTTGTTGAGTTCGACGAAACTGGTCGGGCGCTGAGCATTGAAGAGAAACCACTGAAGCCTAAGTCGAACTATGCAGTTACAGGTCTTTACTTCTACGACAACCAGGTTGTAGAGATCGCCAAGAACATCAAACCGTCGGAACGTGGTGAATTGGAAATCACCGACGTCAATCGTGCCTACCTTGAGCAGCAGACTCTGAACGTCGAAATGCTTGGTCGCGGTTTTGCCTGGCTTGACACAGGTACTCATGACTCACTGCTTGAAGCGAGCCACTTTGTGCATACCATTGAGAAGCGCCAAGGCCTGAAAGTCGCATGCCTGGAAGAGATCGCCTATCACAATGGCTGGATCACTACGCAGCAGCTGGGTGCCCAGGCAGATGCATTGAAAAAAACCGGATATGGGCAATACCTGCAGAAACTGCTGGACTCACCTTCACGCTGATTGGAAGGGAGGCCCCTTGAAGATGAAGCGCTTAATCGGTGCGGCAGGGATTGCATGTCAGTAAAGCATCCTCGAATTGCGGTTTTGCTGGCGGCCTACAACGGTATGCATTGGATCGAAGAGCAATTGACTTCGATCCTTGCTCAGGAAGGCGTTGATGTCACTGTTTATATCAGTGTTGATACCTCCACGGATGGCACTGAAGTCTGGTGCGAAAAGTATGCGGATGATCATGCTTCAGTGATTGTTTTGCCACCGGCCGGAATTTTTGGTGGAGCGGCGCGCAACTTTTTTCGTTTGGTTCGCGACGTCGAGTTGGATCACTTCGACTTCGTAGCGTTTGCTGATCAAGATGATATCTGGCGTTCCGATAAGTTGGAGCGAGCGACTCGCGTCATTCGTGAGCGCCAATTCGATGCCTACTCCAGCAACGTCACGGCAATTTGGCCGAATGGCGGTGCTCATCTATTGAACAAGGCTCAGCCGCAGGTTGAATGGGACTTCCTGTTCGAGGCCGCCGGGCCCGGATGCACTTACGTGATGAGCAAGAAGGTCATTGAAGTGCTCAAGTCCTCCATGATTGCCAATTGGGAGCTACTGCAAGATGTCAGTTTGCACGATTGGTACTGTTATGCCTTTGCCCGCAGTCATGGTTTTAGCTGGTATATCGATCCCCGGCCGTCCATGGAATATCGCCAGCATGAGCGTAACCAGGTCGGTGCCAATAAAGGGCTCAGTTCCCTGATATCTCGTTACAAGACGATTCATGACGGATGGTGGTTCAGTCAGGTGCAGCTGATAGCCCGGTTGGTGGGGCGGGAAACCGATCCATTTGTGCGGGGGTGGCTGAGTTTGCGCCGCACGCAACTGTTACGTCTGTCATTTAGCGCCTGGCGCTGCCGCCGACGGCGGCGTGACAAGGTATTCTTCTTTTGCATTTGCTGGGCAACCGCGGTCATAGGAACGAAAGTCAGATGATGCCCCTGAATGTTTTAGTCACCGGGGCCACTGGGTTTGTGGGTGAGGCCCTGGTTATGCACTTGTTGGTCGACAGGCGCTTTTGTCCAGTTGCGGCCGCGCGGGGGGCTACTCGCTTGCTGGGGTTGTGTCGCGTGATGCCCTTCGATCTGGCTCGCGCCGAAGTCTTGCCGGCTTTTGCGGGTATTCAGGTTGTGGTTCATGCGGCGGCCAGGGTGCACGTCATGCGGGAGGAGGCTGCGGATGCGCTGGCCGAGTTTCGCAACATCAATGTACAAGGAACACTAAAGCTGGCCCGGCAGGCGGCGGAGTCGGGGGTCAAGCGCTTCATCTTTATCAGCTCAATCAAGGTCAATGGTGAGTGCACTCCGACGGGTAAGGCTTTCAGGGCTGATGATCTTCCATCTCCCATGGATCCCTACGGTATCTCCAAGTACGAAGCCGAGGAGGCGTTGAAGCATCTTGGGCGCGAAACCGGCATGGAGATCGTCATCATCCGCCCGCCACTGGTTTATGGGCCGGGGGTCAAGGCCAACTTCATGAGTCTGTTGGGATGGCTGCGCAGAGGTATTCCGCTGCCATTGGGGGCGGTGAGGAACCGGCGAAGTCTGGTGTCGATAGGAAACCTGATCAGCCTCATCGTCACCTGTATCGATCATCCGGCAGCAGCCAATCAGGTTTTTCTCGTCAGTGATGGTGAGGACCTGTCCACCTCGCAGCTGTTGAATCGGTTGTCCCGGGCATTCGGGAGGCGGGCGCGGCTGCTGCCGGTCCCTGAATGGTTGCTCAAGCTGGTGGCTTCAATGTTCGGCATGCAGGCAGTCGTTCAGCGCTTGTGTGGCTCATTGCAGGTTGATATCGACAAGAATCGCGAGTTGCTTGGTTGGCTGCCACCGGTCAGCGTAGATCGTGCGATGCGCCAAACTGTTAATCATTTTCTGGATACAAGCGCCAAATGAATGTGTGGTGGCTGTTGGCGGCGGTATTTATTGTCTCTTGGGGGCTGACCTTCGTTTTGCGCCGTTATGCGCTGGCCAAGAGTTTGATGGATATTCCCAATGAGCGTAGTTCTCACGTAGTCCCTACTCCCCGCGGAGGAGGGGTGGCGATTGTCGTTTCCTTTGTTCTGGCCCTTCCCGCGCTTTACGGTTTTGGATTGCTTGAGTTCAACCTGTTTTACGGTTTGCTTGGCTCTGGCCTGTTGGTGGCGCTGATCGGTTTTGCTGATGATCATGGGCATATCGCGGCCAGATGGCGTTTGCTGGGTCATTTTGTTGCCGCTGTCTGGGCTTTGTGCTGGATGGGCGGTATGGCGCCTGTTTCCATGTTCGGCATGGGCATTCAACTGGGGTGGGTGGGAAGTGTGCTCGCAGCCATTTATCTCGTCTGGATGCTGAACTTATATAACTTCATGGATGGTATTGACGGGATTGCAAGTGTTCAGGCTATTTTTGTCTGTCTGGCAGGATGTGTTATTTCGTTGATGGCCGGAAATCAGTCTGTACTTTTTGTGAGTTTGTTTTTGTCCAGTGCAGTGGCCGGATTCCTGCTTTGGAACTTTCCTCCGGCCCGTATTTTCATGGGCGATGCCGGAAGTGGCTTTTTGGGTATGGTTCTGGGAGTTCTTTCGCTTTATGTGGCGTGGAGTAACTCCGCGTTGATGTGGGGCTGGCTCATCCTCCTGGCAGTTTTTACAGTGGACTCAACTGTGACGTTGCTGAGAAGGCTT
This sequence comes from Pseudomonas sp. BF-B-26, assembly GCF_019956495.1. NCBI lineage: Bacteria > Pseudomonadati > Pseudomonadota > Gammaproteobacteria > Pseudomonadales > Pseudomonadaceae > Pseudomonas > Pseudomonas sp. BF-B-26. The sequence continues at coordinate 90,037 of NZ_JAHBDP010000113.1, forward strand.
GTGCGAGGAGAGAAGATTTATCAGGCTCATCGCAGTCACGCTTATCAATATGCTTCCCGGCATTTTGCCAGTCACAAGGTCGTTACATTGGGTGTGACTTGTATAAATGTTTTTTGGGTATTTCCTATGGCGGTTCTGGTCGCAAAGGGTTATCTGGATGGTTTTACAGGTTTGATCGCAACCTGTTTGCCATTGGTTTTTCTCGCTTTCAGATTTAGTGCCGGGAAAGCCGAATTGCAGATCTGAAGCCTTTCGGAGCGCTTGTGTCTCGGTTCAATGATAATGCGTCAGCTTTGACCGCTGCCCGTCCTGCCATTGTCCGGGGATGGCCAAACCTGTTAGGATTGCCGACTATTTTGATACTGTGGATGCCCCGTTCATCGGAGTTTTTACACGATGAATGACGGTTTATTTGTCGCTCGCATCGCAAAGGCGCGCGTTGGAAACGTTTCGACGAGGTTGACCCTGTTGCTCATGAGTCTTGTCGTTAAAACTGTGGGGCGTTCGAATTTTGGTCAAGGAAGCTAATGTCGGTCACATTTTATGCCCGGGCGCGATTCCCACGCAGGGAATGGTTTTCAGGAACTCCCGATTCCGGTGTGTTTTCGTAGCGGTTGCCGCTGTTAACTTGCCTCGATGGTCGAAAGAAAAAATGAAATTGACAGAAAACACAAAGGGCTACGCATGAACCCGCACGCTGTTCGCTCAACATCCCCCGTTACATTGTTTCATTCTATCAGTAAAAATCGTGGTTTGATATATAGCCTGATTAAAAGAGATATTGCCGGAAGATACAGCGGCTCTGTTTTGGGGTTGTTGTGGTCTTTTTTTAACCCTGTCCTTATGTTGGCTGTTTATACTTTTGTATTCAGTGTTGTGTTCAAGGCTCGTTGGGTTGGCGGAAGCGATTCAAAGGCTGAGTTTGCACTTGTGTTGTTTGCCGGTCTGATGGTGTTTAACCTGTTTTCAGAGTGTATCAACCGCGCCCCAAGTTTGATCCTGTCGAATGTCAATTATGTAAAGAAAGTGATATTTCCATTGGAGATATTACCCATCGTGACGCTGGGGTCTGCACTTTTTCACCTGATAGTGAACTTTCTGGTTTGGCTGGTTTTCTATGTGATCTTCTACGGTGTGCCTCATCTCGGCGTGCTGTTCTTCCCGCTGGTACTTTTGCCATTGGCCCTCATGACTCTCGGGGTCACCTGGTTCGTGGCTTCCCTCGGGGTATACCTGCGCGATGTGGCGCAGGTCATCAGTACGCTGGTACCGGTCCTGATGTTCTTGTCTCCGGTTTTTTATCCGCTGAAAAGCTTGCCAGAGCGCTTTCAGGCAGTAGTGCAAGTCAGCCCCATCACTGTCGCGGTCGAGCAAACGCGAGGTCTCATGTATTGGGGAGAGTCTATGGACTGGCGGGTTTGGGGGCTCTATCTGTTGATCTCCTGTGCAATTGCATGGTTTGGTTTTGTTTGGTTCCAGAAGACACGAAAGGGGTTTGCAGATGTCCTCTGATGAGTACTCGATCCGCGTAAATGGTCTTGGTAAATGCTACGAGATTTATGCGACGCCGCGTGACCGCTTAAAGCAGTTCATTATTCCTCCGATTCAACGGTTAGTAGGATGTGAACCGTCGTCGTTTTGCCGCGAGTACTGGGCTCTGGAGAACATTTCGTTCGACATTCGCAAAGGCGAGGCTTTTGGTATTGTCGGCCGCAACGGTAGCGGGAAAAGTACGCTTCTCCAGTTGATCACAGGAACCATCGCTCCGACGGTAGGTACTGTTGAAACCCGTGGCCGAGTCGCGGCACTGCTAGAGCTGGGATCGGGCTTCAATCCCGAGTTCACCGGCCGGGACAACGTTTATCTCAACGCCATGTTGCTCGGTATGACCCATGATGAGGTCGACGAGCGCTTTGACAAGATTGCAGCCTTTGCCGATATCGGCGATTACCTCGATCAACCGGTCAAGACCTACTCCAGCGGCATGCTGGTACGTTTGGCATTTGCAGTGCAGGTTCAAATCGAGCCCGACATTCTGATCGTCGACGAGGCGCTGGCTGTTGGTGATGCGCTGTTCCAGAAACGCTGTTTTGGCCGGATCGAAAAGCTGCTTTCCGATGGCGTGACCCTATTGTTTGTATCCCATGATCAGGAGTCGGTTCGAACACTGACCAATCGTGCGATCCTGCTCAAGGGTGGCCGAGAAGTTTCGATGGGTTCTGCCTCCCAGGTCCTGCTCGATTATCGCAAACTGCTGCATCAGGAAGAGTCGGATTATTTCTCCAAGCTGATGCAGCCTGCCCCAGACAAGGCTCCCGCTCCGACTTCGGCTCCTCAGTCCGCTGACTCGAACGCTTCCAGCGAAGGGGAGTCGGCACCTGAGTCGAGCGAGTCCTCGGAAAAAAGCCAGGCGCCAGCTGTCTCTGGACGTGCTGATCAGATGTCCTTCGGAGACGGGGGCGTTGAAGTGTTGTCTGTCGGCACGTTTGGCGTCGATGACGAGCCGTGCGCGGTTTTCTATCCCGGCGACGTCATTCGAATTCGAGTCAACTGTGTTTCGCATATTGATACCGACAGCATCAACGTTGGCGTGCGTATTCGGAGTCGTGAGGGGATAAAAATATATTCCTGGGGCACTTTGAACCAGGATATGCAGATTCTGGCCGGACTGCGTGAGGGCGAGCTGTTCTGGAAGCGTCAGCTCAAGGCCGGAGAGCAGTTCCATGTCTGGCTGGAATGCGACTGCTCTTTAGGTTCGAACCTCTATGAGATTCAGGCATCCATTTCCTATGAAGGCAAGCCTGACTATACCGCCCAAAGAATTTTGCACTGGAAAGATGAAGCAGCGTTTTTCCAGACACTGATGCGGCAGGATGAATACTTTTTCGGTGGAATATCCGACTTACATATGGCCGCCAGGTGGTAATGATGAGTCCAACAAATTCGATTGATTACAGCTCGCTCAATAACGATTACTGGAAAGCCGTGATTGCCTCGGGTGAGAGCAATGGCGATTTTCACGAGTCGTCCAAGTGGGTTGCTAAAACTTGCGGTAACGGCTCTGTGCTGGATATCGGTTGCGGTCTGGGAGGGCTGGTTTCAGAACTCCTGTCGTTGGGCATCAATGCTGTTGGGGTGGATGTTTCGTCCCTTGCAGTTGAAGCCGCCAACAAACGCTTTCCCGAGCGGTTCAGCCAAGGCTCGGCCTTATCGTTGCCGTTCGCTGACGGCCAGTTTGACACCGTAGTTTCCACCAATTGTCTGGAGCATCTTCATCCTGAAGATGTTCCGGCGGCTTTGCGTGAGATGTACCGCGTTTCTTCCCGGTACGTTTTTTTGCAGATAACAACGTCTGTTGAAGAGGGCGAGCGTTCTCTGTTGACGACCGCCAAACGTGACTGGTGGGAGGCGCAGTGTTTCGAGGCCGGGTTCCGAAAGCACGAGTTGTACTATCAGATCAATCCTTATGAAGCGCTGAACGAAGACGGGCGTCAGATATTCGTATTGCTGGAGAAGGTGCCTGCCGAGGCGCTGCGCCATTACGACCTGTCTGTTCTGGTTGAAGAGCGACTGCTCCATACGGACATGCTGCGTGAGGTCGGGCGACGTGGTGACGCGCACTGTATTCGCTATCAGAAGGCTGCCGAATTAGTGCGCCCGGGCGATCGTGTGCTGGACGTTGCGTGCGGCCTTGGTTATGGCAGTCACATGCTGTATGCCGCTTCGCAGGCCCAATCGGTATTGGGTGTTGACCTGAGTGATTTTGGTATCGCTTATGCCAATGCCCATTACGGTCGCCCAGGCAAGGTCGAGTTCGAGGTCGGTGATGCTCAAGCGCTCAGCTCAATTGCAGATAACAGCATCGACTTCATTGCTGCATTCGAAACAATCGAGCATGTTCCCGAGCCAATGGAATATCTGCTCCAGTTGAAACGCGTACTCAAACCGGGTGGTCGCGTGATGGTCTGCGCTCCGAATAACTGGGCAGACGAAACCGGTAAAGATCCTAATCCTCACCATTTGCATGTTTATACCTGGGATCGACTAGTGGAGGAGTGCGGTACGCATTTCCTGCTGGAGCAAGGCATGTTGCAAACGGCGGGTGGTGCTATGAAGTGCCACCACTCCCCGCGTAAATGGGAGACTGTCCCGGTCGACCGCACGCCTGAACAGGAAGCGGAGTGGGTCCTGTTGCTGGGTATGGCCGATCCGCTGGAAGGGGCGTCGGTGCCGTATGAGGAAACTCAATGGGCATTGCCGGACTCGCCTGAATTCTCGGTCAGCGCATTTGCCCGCGATTACCAGAACCCCTGGTTGGTGCGTGGAATGATTGCTCAGGGCCAGCGCGCGCGTTCGGCTACTTTGTTGCAAACGATGCAGGATCGGGTGTTGGCCACGGCCGCCCCGGATTCGGTTGATTACGGTGCAGCGCTATGCGGCAAGGTTTATAACCAGGCCAAGTTGATTGATCTGCCGATTGAACGCTATCAAGCGCTTTTGACTGACATTCGACGTTTTGCAGCTATTGCCAATCCGTCTCCACACCAGTTGCGTTGGCAGGTCTCCCTGCTCTTTGCCGGTGGCGAACTTGCACGGGGACACGGTCGCTTCCAGGACGCAATCGAGTGTTTCACTGCGTGCGCCAGCATTGATGTGATGGCTTACAGCCCATTGCTTGGCAACAAGGTCGTCGATGCGTTGCAATGGTTATCGGAGTTTGCCGTGGCTCGCGGCGATGAGTCCGCGGCACGAAACTACCTGGTCCGCGCGGTAGCCGAGGTGCAGCGTCTTGTCAGTGGGTCTTGGTTGAACATCAGTGGTGATCCTCAATCGCCACTGCCGTTTGGGCTCGCAGAAGCGGCTCAGTTGCTGGACAAGGCGTCGCGAGCCGCTTACAGGCTTTCCGTTCTGGACAGTGTTGCGCTTCGCCCTGGCCTGGTTTACCAGGAATCCAGCGGCTTCTTTGAGCGTCAGCTGGTTGAGCATGACCAGAAGCTCCACGACGTGAGCAACTCAGTCAGTAGCCTCATGGCTGCACTGGGAGAGAAAGATTCCGCGTGCCGGGGGCTGGTTGAGCAGGTCAACACGCTGGAAAGCCGAACTCACGAGCTGGCTCGCGAAGTCGTCGCACAAGACAAGCACGCCCAGAGTCTTGCTCAGGAAGTGAGGACGCTGGATGCTCATTCCCAGATGCTTGCAGACGAAATTGTCAAAAGGGATGCAGAAATCGTTCGTCTACTGGCCGCACTCAGTGCAGACGATGGAAACGCCTCGCTGGATCTTCTGCAGGAAATTACCAAAAGAGATATCGAGATCAATCGTCTGCTGGCTCTAAGCCGCCAGGGCTCATTGCGGTCGTTATGGAAGAGAATCCTGCGTGGGATTGTCCGGAGAGTTGGGAAATGAGTAACAAAGTCACGAAAACCGGGATTGTCATTGTTTCTTACAATGCCTCTGAGGCAGTCAGGATCACGTTGGCGAGTATGCGACGTGCCTTTAACGAATCCGCCTACAAAGTATTACTGGTCGATAACGCTTCAGAGTCTGGCGAACGAGATAAAATTCGCGAAGCGATGTCCCATCATATTGCTGAAGTGGGGCCCTCGTGGCGCTACATCGAGCAAGATACCAATCTGGGTTTTTCCGGCGGCAACAACGTCGGTATTTCCGAGTTTCTTGCCGACGAAGAAATTACTCATATCTGCTTGCTCAACAGCGACGTCATCGTCACGGATTTCTGGCTGGACAATCTGTTGGCAAGCGGTTCGGACCTTATCAGTGCGGTCACTAACAAGGCTGACGGCGAACAATGTGTTCCTGTCGACTATCAGTTGGAGTTTGCTGAGTGTCTGGACCATCGCACAGAGACTCTGCACGATAAGGTATATCAGCGCGTTTCCAATTTTGCCGAGCGCTGGAATTCAGCCTGGAAAGGCAATCTGGTTGAAACGGACGTAACGTTCTTCTGCGTTCTGGTGTCCAAGGCTGCCTTTGAAAAAATCGGTCTGCTTGACGATACATTCTTCCCGGGCGGATTTGAGGATGACGATTACTGCCTGCGCGCCCGTAACGCCGGCTATGAAATTCATCTGGCACGAGATGTGTTTATCCACCACTGGGGATCGGCATCGTTTGGCCAGTTGCAATATCAGTATTTCAGCGAGCGAGCGCAGCGCAACAAGGCATACCTGGAACAAAAGCACGGTATAACCTGGCGCCGCCGACCGGAGAAGCCGATCGTCTCTTTTGCAATGGACGTCGAATTCGCGCTTTCGCATCAAGACTTGCTGCCTCTTCAAGCTCCTTTTTTTGAGCTGTATGTAGACAATCTTGGCAAGCAGATCAGCTACTTCGAATCGGAATTCAGCAAGCTGACCGAGGCGTTGTTCGCTCAGGGTCGTGTGGTGCCGGAGACGCTCCTGAAGGCGGTGTCTTCTGCGCGCGCTTATGCGGACTTGATCTCTCTCTGGGATGAGGTCGTAGCACGTATTCAGCGTGCCTTGACGGGTGGGGTCGTACAGGCCGGCGAGGCTGCTGTGCTCAAATCGGATCTTGGAACCATTGCGACCGGGGTCTATGAGCGGGTTGATTGCAATTTCGCCATCCACACGTTCATCACTTCCCCAGCCGAGGACGGTACCCGCGGCGTCGACCTCCCGCCACCTGCCACTTCTGCGGCGTTTTCTGCGCGCCCGGAAACGCGTCTGGGCCGGTTGCTGTGGTTCGTACGCCGCAGCCTGGATTTCATTCTGAAATTTGATGGCATCGTCTTCTTTGGTGGGTATTTCTACCCTGAGCGTCAAAGCGATGGTTACTTTCAGCGTATTCAGATTGTCGATCGCATGTTTGCTGATCGGTGGCGCGTCTACGTCGAAAGTGACGAGCTGAAGGGGCGCAACATTTGGTTTGATCGGCCTGAGCCTAATGTGCTGGTGCTGCGAATCAATGGTTCCAAGAAGCGCAGAATGCTCGTGCGCATGTTGGCCTTGATGGCCGTTCTGCGCTGCCGGAAGATTTATTTCCACAGCGTGTTGCGCATGTACGACAACCGCTTTGGCAAACTCATGCATCTGCCATTCATTCGCAAGGCTGTGGATATTCACGGTGTTGTGCCTGAAGAATTCCGCATGCACAACGATTTCTTCAGTGCTGTTCTTTACGAGAAGGAAGAGCGGCTTGCCGTACAGAAGGCCGGTATCGTCATCGTTGTAACCGAAGCGATGAAGAACTATCTGCAGCAGAAGTTTCGAGGGGCACTGAAAGCACGTTCGGTTTCTTTTCCGATCTTCCCTCGCTTCACCCCGACACACGCAACCCGTCCGCTTATCGACGGCAAGCCGGTTGTGGTTTATGCAGGTGGCCTGCACAAGTGGCAGCAGGTTCCAAAGATGATTGATGCAATCATCCGCACTGCCGATCGGTGTAATCATCGTTTTTATTGCCCGGAGCCTGAGATTGTCAAAGACATGCTGCCGGCAGAGTTGCTGGGGTCTGTGGCTGTCGAGGGTAAAACCCACGCTGAACTGATGACGCTTTATCCGCAATGCCACTACGGTTTCATCCTTCGGGAAGACATCATCGTCAACCGTGCGGCCTGCCCGACGAAGCTTGTTGAATACCTTGCAATGGGTATCGTGCCGATCGTCGACTGCGAAGACATTGGTGATTTCAAGACGTTGGGGATGCGCTACATCACTCTGGAGAACTTCCTCGCCGGCAATTTGCCTGATGAAGCAGAGCGTGTGGCGTTGGCAGAAGCGAACCTTTCGGTTTACGAACGATTGAAGGAAGTGCGCCAGACGGGCGCCGACCAGATCTTTGCCTATTTCACGCCGCCGGTTCGTAACACGCGCAGGCTGAATATGCGAAAAGTAAATGTGCGCCAGTTCGTTGCCGACATCGCGCGGCGCGTGCTGCCTGCGGGTACCCTCCAAGGGCGTGCTGCACGCAAGGTCTGGCGCGATTTGCGTCCAATCCTGGGAAAGTCACGACCGCTGGTCCAGACAGTCGACGTTAACCCTGCGTACGACGTTGTGCATGAAACTCTGCCAACCTGCGACGTTCTGGTTCAAGTTGATAATTTTGAGGCTGGCGGTCTGGAAAACGTTGTACTTGATCTGAACGAGACAATGATCAAGGCCGGGCTGCGTGTTGTGCTGCTTGTTCAGGGCACTCAGGGCGCGGCAGTCCAACGGGCCCGCGATACAGGGCAGATGGTGGTGTGCCGTCCTTACTCGGCGCAGTCCCACGGCGAGTTGATCGACCAGTTGCAACCCAAACTTGTCTTGGCTCATTACTCGTTTAGTGGCGCAGATGTCTACCGCGAAAAAGGCATTGGGTTTGTGCAGGTCATCCACAACATTTACATGTGGTTCAACGATCAGCAGCGTCAGGAGTTTGCTTCGGTAGCGCAGAAGACAAGTGCCTTTGTGGCGGTATCACAGCAAGTGAAGGATTACAGCGTTGCTCGTCTGGGCGTGCCTGCACAGAGCTGCGTGGTCATTCCCAACGGCATTGACTTCAAGCCATTCGAGGAACTCGATCAGGACGCTGCTCGTGCTCGCTTGCGTGCGCAGTATGCTATTGCCGACGATGAATTTGCATTCATTGACATCGGGTCGATCAATCATCAGAAAAATCATCTGGGCGCCATCAAGGCGTTCGAGATTGCGGCACGCTCGAGTGACAAGCTTCGCCTGTTCATTCTGGGGCCGGTCTACGAACCGCAGTTGCTCGCCGAGATGCTCGCCTATGTCGAGGCGCACGGTTTGCAGGAACGCGTGACATATTGCGGCTCTGCGACCAATGTTCATGAATACCTGGCCATGGCTGATGCTTTTACTTCAGCGACCTTTTTCGAAGGCGGGCCACTGACTTTGCTTGAGGCGATCAAGGCGAATATTCCGGTTGCAATGTCCAATGTTGGCTGTGCGTCGCACTTTGCAAAGCATGCTGGTATTGAGCTCGTCGATCCTGTTTATGACATGGCGCAATTCACCGGAAGCGTTACCGAGATGCGCTCCAACGCGCAGTTCGAACAGCTTCTGGCCGAGGCCATGTTGCGTGTCCTGAACAATGGCGTTCGTCCGCAATTCTCGGAACGTGAGCTTGAAGGGCTCGACAAAGAGCGCACTTACCAAAGTTACGTGAACCTCGTTCAGGAACTGATCGGTGGTCAAACACTTCAGGTGAGTGAACCTCTTGCGATGAAGCTCGGTTAAATGGCCAATCGTTCACGTATTTCAGTGCACTCACTGGCTCGCTGTTGTTTCTGGTTGTTGCCCGCTACCTTGCGTAACCGGCTGCACGGTGTTCGGCATGCGATTGTTCGCTGGCTGCGCAGCCGTAGCGTGCGCACTTCGATCCGAGCCGGAGACCTGACAGGCGCCGAGTTTCAGAGCCAGGTGCTGAACGCGACCAGTTATCGTCTTGTCGTCATTTTCGAAGCGAATGTCGATTGGGGGATAACGCTGTTTCAGCGTCCACATCACATGGCAATGGCACTGGGCCGTCTCAACTGTCTGGTTGTCTTTCAGACAACGGGTGATGACGTTCTGGGCTTCAGACAAGTGGCCGAGAATGTATGGATCGCCAATGATACGGCTGTGAATGCCATTCCCGGTGCGGTGCGCTGCTTCTACAGCACTTCGCTTTTGGCCACTCGTGAGGCTATGGCGGTCGCGCGTACTCGGGGCCGTGTAGTTTACGAGTACATCGACCATATAGACGCCTCGATTTCTGGTGGCAAGGGCGCCATCCGTCGATTGCTTGATCTGAAAGCTGCAGCATTTGAAGGGGATGCTGATGTCATCGTGTCCTCGGCTACGGTGCTGCACAACGAAGCGTTGGCAGAGTGTGGGGACAGGCGTTGTGTCTGCGTCCCGAACGGCGTAGACGTTAGTCATTATCGTGCGTCTCAGGAACAAGGCTTCACTGTTCCCCAAGCACTTGCCGAATTCAGAGGCCGTTACAAACAGGTAGTCGGTTACTTTGGTGCCATCGCCCCCTGGCTATGGTACGAGGTGATCGAGCAGGTTTGTTCGGGGATGCCGGATGTGGGGTTCGTGTTTATCGGGCCTGACTATAGCGGTTGCGTCCCGTTGTTGCCGCAGCGCGCGAATGTGCTTTATCTTGGTCCGGTCAACTATGCCCAGTTACCTGCGTCCGCCCGCTTGTTTGACGCCTGCTTCATTCCGTTCAAGCCGGGCGATGTTGCGCGATCTACATCTCCTCTGAAACTTTATGAGTACTTTGCGCTTGAGAAGCCGGTTGTTGTGACTACTGATATGAACGAGTGCACGGTTTATCCAGTGGTTTTCTCCGGTGGCGACGCTGCCGGGCTCACCACGGCGATCCGCCAAGCCCTCAATGCCTGCAATGACCAGGCGTATCGTGAGCGGCTACGTACCTTGGCTGATCAGAACAGCTGGGACGTCAGAGCGGCTATCTATGCAGAAAAGCTCCAAAGTCTCGAAAGCTAATAACTAATTTGTGGGAATACGCTTGTGAAACGAAAAATACTTTGCGTTGTTGGGACTCGTCCGGAAGCGATCAAAATGGCCCCGGTCATTCTGGCGTTGAAAAATGAGCCTTGGGCGGATGTGCGGGTGCTCGCCACAGCCCAGCATCGCCATATGCTTGACCAGGTCATGAGTTTTTTCGGTATTGAACAAGATATCGATCTGAACATCATGCGCCCAAACCAGGCCCTGACCACGTTGACTGCGCGCCTGATGCTGGAAATGGATGATGTACTGAGCGCCGAGAAGCCGGAGATCGTTCTGGTTCAGGGTGATACAACGACTGTAATGACCGTTGCCCTTGCCTGTTTCTACCACAGAATCCCTATTGGCCACGTAGAGGCCGGGCTTCGCACCTGGGATATGCAGAACCCATTCCCGGAAGAAGCCAACCGCGTAATCGCTGGCAAACTTGCCCGTTGGCATTTTGCGCCCACTGAAGGCTCCCGGCAGAACCTGTTGCGTGAAGGCGTTTCAGACGCCGACATCATTGTCACCGGCAATACCGTGATCGACGCACTGCTCATGACGGCTGCCAAGGATCTGGAACTGGGGATTGAACTTGATCCAGGCAAACGGCTGGTACTTGTAACCTCGCACCGCCGTGAAAACTTTGGTGAGCCGTTCCTCAATATTTGCCGTGCGTTGCGCACCTTGGCCGAAAACAATCCGGACGTTCAGTTCCTGTATCCGGTGCATCCAAACCCTAACGTCAAGGATGTTGCTCACGAACTGCTTGGCCCGGTTGCCAATTTTGTACTGTGCGATCCACTGGAATACGCACCTTTCGTGGCGGCCATGAAGCGCGCCTATCTGATTCTGACCGACTCCGGTGGTGTGCAGGAAGAAGCGCCTGCATTGGGTAAACCGGTTCTGGTGCTGCGCGAAGAAACCGAGCGTCCGGAAGCAGTGGAGCACGGGGTCGTCAAACTGGTTGGTTCCAACTACGACGCAATCGTGAATGAAGCTCAACGCTTGCTGGACGACGAGACGGCCTATCGCGAGATGGCCCGTGGCGTTTCTCCTTACGGTGATGGGCATGGCGCAGAACGCATCGTCAACGCGCTGCGAGAGTACTTCAACTGATGAGTTTGATTTATTTGTCGCCTGTTCCGTGGGCGAGTTTTTCTCAGCGCCCTCACAAATTTGTCGAGTGGTTTCACCGGCGCACCGGGCGACAAGTAATCTGGATCGAACCCTATCCAACCCGTTTCCCCCGCCTAAGTGATTTCAAGCGGACGGCCTCGGCCAAGCAGGAGGCAGATAAGGCGCCTCCTCAATGGCTAAAAATATTGACGCCAAAGGCGCTGCCGATTGAGCCGTTGCCAGGCTCTGGATGGTTGAACAATGGCTTGTGGTCGTCGTTGATCAGCGAATTGAAAGCACTCGTAGGCGAGCGTGAACCGCTGGTCGTTGTGGGTAAGCCTTCAGTTTTGGCGCTACAGGTTTTGGACGTATTTAATCCGAAACACTCTATCTATGATGCCATGGATGATTTTCCGGCGTTTTACTCTGGACTGTCCCGCATGGCGATGGCACGACGTGAGACCCAGTTGGTTCAACGAGTGAACAAGGTATGGGTATCGAGCACTGCTTTGAAGACTCGCTGGGCTTCAACGGGGGCGACGGTATGCTTTGTGCCTAACGCACTTGACGAAGCTTTAATACCTTCTGTAAGTCTGACTCGAGACAAAAGTGAGAGAAAAGTCTTTGGCTACGTGGGAACTATTGGTGCCTGGTTCGATTGGGATTGGGTGCTGACCCTTGCTAATGTGCGTTCCGGGGACGTCATTCGTCTGATTGGCCCTGTCTTTTCTCCTGCTCCATTTGAATTGCCATCAAACGTCGAATTGCTACCACCATGCGCCCATGCGGAGGCATTAAAAGCCATGTGTGAGTTTGATGTAGGACTGATTCCTTTTAAAAGGAGCGAGTTGACTGTTTCGGTTGATCCAATTAAGTACTACGAGTATCGAGCGCTTGGTCTGCCGGTAATATCGACGGATTTTGGTGAGATGCAATTTCGAGAGAGTGCCGCCGGGACATTTATTTGCAAAGCACTTGGCGATATATATGCTTCAACTGTTGCGGCTACAGAGTTTTGCGACTCGCCGGAAAAAAGTAAGTACTTTATGATGGAGAATACATGGTCGGCTCGATTCGAGGCTGCTGATGTTGCGGGGGCTTTGTAGTAATTAGTAGCTTCTAAGAGGGTTGCCCAAGGTGTACGGCTGAAGTGCACCTTTATCCAGGGCAGGTTTGAAGTGGCTGTCGCGAGTAGTTTCAATATGGCAAAGCGAAAGGATAATAGACTAATTATAGTCAACCGCTTCTGCAAGAAAACGGTTGGCTCTATATTGGCTGGGTGTCATAAGTATATGTGCGCATGACAATGCACTTCAGTGTGAAGGCACTTTCTAAACGTTACTTGGCGAATTTCATTCTATATTTTTCAGTGTTCCAGTCCACTAATTCGGCAATCTCAGCATCTGTTAATGTGGATAACAGCACATCATTGTTCTGTCTTTTTATGATGTCATAATAACAGATAGGTTGAGCGGTTTTTGCTCGGCTTATTGATTCGCTGGTAAATGTGCCTACTCCCTGGATGAAAATTACATCAGGAGGGTTGTCGCTCTCTTCTAGCTCTTTCTTTGCATTTTTCCATGTTTTGAAATAAGCATGGTTGAACGCCTAAAAATATAACGTGATCAGGATAAAGTGCCCAATTGTTTTCAAGGCGACTCACTAGTGCTGGATCCAACGAAAGCTCATGAAGCTTGCTATCGGAGGCAGAGTTGAAGTTGACTCCATTGGTCAGGCATAGGGGGGGCTTTTAGAACTTTTGGCAGCGCACAGGGTGAGGCAATAAAGTGGTTAAGTAATCCAGGATTGTGTTTATCTCTTGAATGCTTTCCCCTCCAACAATAACTCCATGATTTTTAAGAAATATGACGCGAGTATTAAGTGTCTCATCCAGTTGCTAGGCGATCGCTTTCGCCAAGTCCGCACGGGGTTTGAAATACTCGACCGCTCGGGCATTTAGCGATGTGTCAAGGGTTGCAGGTATTCGCCGCACTGGATAACCCAGCACGCCAAGGTTTGGCGTGGAATATCGACACCGTGACAACCGAGTACTTTTTCGAAGCGATGCGGTGGCAGGCCATCGATGTATTTGGTTGTCAGCAACATAGCCAAAACGCTGGGACTGGCCATGCTCTTTTCGATCAGTTGCGCCGGTTTGTCAGCAGTGATCAGCACGGTTTCACAGCCACGGCAGGCGTAGACCTTGCGCACATGCTTGATCACGCGGATTTGCATCGACACGACTCCAGCTGCTCGCCGATTTCCTCGCCAATGCTGTATTTACGACAACGCAGGCGAGGGTCAGCTCGTGCTCGGGCAGTTCGTGAATGACTTCTATACGCGGAAGATCGGCGGGTAGAGGCTTGCGTTTGCCCCATCGCTTGGTTGGAGCGATGACCTCCTCTTCAACCGTTTCGTCGACAGGAAATTAGCGATGAGGATCGCCTGTTCTGGAAGGGACGGAAGCGCCACCTGGTTGTTGAACTCTGTAAAAAACGAGCATGTCGGCTAGTTTGGGGGGCCTGACTGGCCGACTCAGCCAGAATTCTAAGTGTCATCAGAGAATCACGGCCATTCACTCGCGTGTGTAATGTAAACTCTGTCCGTAAATAACACAGTGGAGCGAACGGTTTGTCCTCATTTTTAAAGCACAGAGAAGAGCCTTTAGATGCGCTACGCGGTATAGCTGCGTTGATTGTCGTCATTGCTCACACCACTATCGCCGGTCTTTACAAAGTGGAGCCATTTTGGGGGTATCTCAAATGGTCGCCATTAAAGATATTCTGGTCCGGGCATCAAGCGGTTATTCTGTTCTTTGTGTTGAGTGGATTTGCTCTGGTAAGAATGTGGCAAGGAATTGGAGGGGGTAGATACGATGCGTATTTTATAGCGAGAGTGGTCAGACTATTTCCACCATATATAGCCTCCGTGCTTTTAGCGCTTGCCGCGTACTATTACGCTTCCAGCGTCGTTGAGTGGGATAAGGGTTGGATGGGGGTGCCGAAACCGGATTTCAGTTTTCAGCTGCTGGCAAATCATGCGCTAATGGTAGGTCAGTTTAATACCTCGGAAGTAAATCCTCCAATTTGGTCAATCGTACATGAAATGCGCATATCTATCGCATTTCCGCTTATTTTTTTTCTGGTTTCTAGATTTGGGGGCTGGGCTGTAGCGTGTTTCTACGCAATGTCGACCTGTATAGGATGGGCAATGCTTGGCAATGTTCAGCTTTCTGGTGTACAGGGAGACCTTATACAGACGCTGCATTACTCAACTTTTTTTGCTGTTGGCGCATTTATAGCATTACAGCAAGAGAGGCTGTGTAGGTTTTTCAAGGAAATTGAGGGCTCGAAAAGAACGGCTCTGTGGCTTGCTTCCTTGATACTCTATGCTTATCCATTCGATAATCCTTGGAATCTCGGTTATAGAGATTTTGGTGATTTGATTACAGGTGTGGGGTCGGGATTAATTGTATGTCTTGCACTAACCATGAAGTCTAATATATTCGTTAGATTTGGCGGGTATCTTGGGAGAATTTCTTTCAGTCTTTATTTAAATCATATTTTGGCTCTTAATCTTTCATTGTTGTTTTTGTTTCGGTCATATGGTGCTCCGGCTGTTTGGATGGCGACCATTGTGGGGGCCGTACTCTTGTCTTCTGTGATGCACAAGATTGTGGAGGTGCCATCTATCTCGGCTTCGAGATATTTGCGGAGGAAGGTTCTATTTGGAAAGCCAGATTCAGTGTTGTAATAGCTTGATTGTTTGAGTGAACCCGCTTTTGAGCGGGCTTTTTATTGCTTCGCGAAATCATGCCCGTCACTGCGCGACAGTAGCCTTAGATACTCCCGAGCGTCGGCAAACGAGCCGGCGTATTGTGCCTGTGTTAAACACTGGCATGCAGCATTTCTTTGGGAGCAGTATCTGATTGCATTGAGCATAAAACCTGAGCGTGTTGGCTGGTCGGAAATACCGACCGGCCTAAAGCACCAGAGATACAAAACCCCAGCCCTTGTTGGGCGAGTACCCTTGTTATAATAAATGCTAATCAATCCAAAGCTTTTTCGGGTGGCTGATCGAGCTGAATCTTGTACATCACAGGTCAGACTGTCGAGTGGCTTTTAAGTGTTAATTTTCTCTTTGAGAGCTTTCTCTGAAATGGAACTTCAATTAGCTTGTAAGATATCTCGGCGGAAATAACTATTAGTGAGAGCGCTATTGCAAGTCCTAGTATAAAATTTGCGTAGGATGGAGTGAGCAAGTTGAGCCTGATTAAAAGCTCCCGACTAATTAGAATCATTGGTAGGTGGCATAGATAGATTGAGTAGGATCGTTCCCCGACCCATTCTAAAATTTTGCTTGGAATTGCAGATATCGATTGGCCGCTGAGAGTTGAGATAAGGCACAGTCCAGCGCCTAACGATATAAAAGGTATCATGTAAGGGTGGGTGACGTTCAGTGGGGATAATATGCAAATAGATATCCCAGCTATCAATATAAGTAAGTTGGTTGGGGTTTTTAGTTGTATGGAGATGTTTCTAGTTGCAAAATATATTGCGACTCCAATTACAAAGGCCTGAGGTCTAAAAACCCAGGGAAAAGAAAAGCTAGGAGCTGGCAATATGGAAAAAAGTACTGAAATTGCAGCCAGAATTAAAATCCCGCGTTTGAATCCGGCTACGGAAAATATCAGTGTGGAAATTGCGTAAAGCTGCCACTCGAGGGACAGTGACCAGGTTACTGCGTTGTAGTCTGCGCTGCCGCATTGCAAGGAAAATTGGACGCATGACGCCCAATAAATATTTGAAACGCCCAGTATTCCAGATGCAGCGCTTTTCGCTACCAGTAGCGGGTCTGTGTTTGGGTAACTTTCTGTGAATGTTGATATTGCAACTGAGGCTATCGCCCAAAAAATAACTGCGGGCAACAGTCTTGCGGCTCTCCGTCGCCAGAATGAACGTATTGCATCGGATTTGGATAGCGATGTGCTGATGTCTCTGTAAAAGGTTTTGCAAATGAGAAAGCCGGATATTGCAAAAAAAATATCAACTCCTGGCCAAAACATTACGTGATTAAATATCTCGTGATACGCTTGAGGTGTTGGTAGTCTGGATCGTATATGCTGAGCAATAACTAGTAATATTGCGATCGCTCTCAGTATTTGTATATCGGTATTTTTTTCGTTGGCTATCTTCAATTTCTTGACTCTTTTGGTGCGTAAGAGCGAAAGCTAATTAGTTCAGTAAGGTAATGCAGGCCGCAAGAGAGCACCCAAATTTATGAAATGTATTCTACCCAACGCCCGCCGCTCAGCGGGTTTTTTTTCGTCTGGAGAAAAGTGATGCCAGTAACCGATAAAGACCACGACATCCTTGCCCGAACCCTGTGGGGGGGAGGCGCGAGGCGAAAGCTTGGCCGGACACATTGCCGTAGCGGGGACCATCCGCAACCGTGTCAACGATGGCAGAGCCAAGTCGTGGTGGGGCGAGGGCTATGCCGGCGTGTGCCAGAAGCCCTACCAGTTCAGCTGGTGGAACAAAAATGTCACGAACTTGCCTACCCCAGCGGCGCGAAGTCAATCCCGGCCGGGCAGTTCGCTCAAGCGTAGAAGGCGGCCGACCTGGTGATGTCCGGTGCCGAGCCTGATCCCGCCGGCGCCACCCACTACTACGCGACTGCTATGCCGAAGGCTCCGGCCTGGACACCGGGAGCGAAACAGACGCTGGAGCTCGACCACCACGTCTTCTTTAAGGATATGCCATGAGTTCCGCGGCGTGGAAATTGGTCGTAAGTGCTCCATGAACCCCACATTCAAACTGGCGATCAGATTCGAACTTGAGCCGACAGAGGCATTCGAGTGGTTCAAGGTAGAACGAGCCCTGGGCAACGTTAGGAGTCAGGGCTCGAATTTTATTGTGGCCGTTTGAGTGCGCTCAGCAAGTCCATATTCTTGAAGGCGTTCATCACAGGTTGGACTGCATACCTGTCAAAAATCAGCGAAAACAGAACGGCACCAATAATATAAAGTGGCCAAGTGTGAACAGTGTCAAATTGATAGAACAGATTGATTACATCGGATGGTTTTATAACGCCGAAAGCGCAGAGCAACGCATTGATTAGGAAAAATCCGAATATGTGGTGCAATACTATAGGTAATGAATTTTTCCCAATATACCCGAGTACTACGCAAAATGATTTATTTTTGGCCGCAATATCAGATAATCCGTAAAAAAACGCAATCGCCAGAACGCTGCTGATAACCGGAAGATACGTAGCTTGGTATTTTGAGATCTGCATCCAGAAATCTAGATTTCCGGCAGATACCCATAGTTGCTGCTGGACTATGTACAGCACAGCCAAGACAAAGACATTACTTAAAAAACGCTGAGTATTATATTTCGCAACAATAGAGCCCAGGTAAAAAAAGAATAAGGCGAATGCAAAACGAAAGTAGATAATCTTGTCCAGTTGGACGCCAGCTTTCTCGTACATCTCTACGCTGTAAACCACAGCCGCAAATGCAATTACCATATACGCTGCAAGAAACGAGATCGATATTAATCCTTCCCTTCTGCTATTTATCAGAGAAACCAGCCGCGCATGAATTAAAGAGAAATAAAGCTTTACAAAAAACAAACAGGGTATAAACCAGTATGCCGCGGTGAAGCTATATGCCCCGCTAGTTGTAAATTGATTAAGAAATATCAGCTCTAAGCTGAAGGGCTGGGCAAAAGCGGTAAATCCAAGGCGAGTTATAACCCAGCAAACGCAGGCGTAGAACATATAAAACGCCGTAGAGTACAAGAGGAGTGACTTGGTATTTTTAATTATCGTAGGGAGAACACCGTCAACCTTAGTGTCCGAGAAAAAAAAGCCCGGAAATAAAAAAGAACAGAGGCATGTGAAATGAATACGGTGCAAACACATTCATCGAAGATCCACTACTTGCATGTCCAGAAACGACTAGAAGTATCCCTATGCCGCGTAACACGTCAACGCTAAAATTCCTTTCTTTCACTCTACTCTCACTTTGTTTTTGATGGCTTTATTGCCACTACCGACGCCAATACGTCGCGATGATAAGCAATCTACCATCCATATACTAGGTTCCAGTCCATAGCAACCTATCTCACAAGAGCACTTGAGCACTTCGGCAAGCACTATTTAGGAGCGAGAATCTGCCAGGCTTGCAGAATCAGGGGCGGACCTAATCAGGCCGATCAACGATTCACTTCTCTGACGTAAGCCTGGCATGCCGCCAAGCCCCCTATCTCTTTCAGAGGCCCACAGCTGTGGTGCATCTGACTTTGGCGTTAAGAGGTATCCCGAGCCGCTGGCTTCAGGGATAAAGGAGCACAGCACCGGGCATTAAGGGGGGGCGCCATAGAATGAGTGGTGGAGAGCGCTGACAGTGCAGTTGTGGCGTTGATAGCTTATATTTACGCCCTGCTAACGCCTGTAGGTTTAGAGAAGGTACGTTGGAGACCAGGTATGTCCAGCGTTAATTTAATATTTCGGAAGCTTTTGGGAACGATTCCCGTTTGTTTCTCATTGCAGCTGCAGGTCTTTGAGCGGGATCAAACCTCATCGGTTGAGACTTATGGATAAATTACGCGCCATCTTGCTGAATCTGCCTCGTCGACAGAAACGATTGATACAAATCGCGACGGATATCTTTTTGGTATGGGCCTCGCTATGGCTAGCGTTCATCGTTCGTCTTGGCGTGGAGGATATGTACAATCCTTTGCGGGTTCATTTCTGGCTGTTCGTCTGCGCTCCGGTGGTCGCGATCCCACTCTTCATCCGCTTTGGCATGTACCGTGCGGTCATGCGCTATTTCGGCAACGATGCCCTGATAGCAATCATCAAGGCCGTCAGCCTGTCATCCCTGATCCTGGCAGTCGTTGTCTACTGGTACAGCAACCACGAAGCCGTCGTCCCGCGCTCCATCATCTTCAACTACTGGTGGCTGAGCATGGTCATCATCGGCGGCCTGCGCCTGTGCATGCGCCAATACTTCATGGGTGATTGGTTCACGGCCTCCCAGCACGTCCCCTTCACCAACCGCGACGACGGCCTGACCAAAGTCGCCATCTATGGCGCTGGCGTAGCGGGCAATCAGTTGGTGGCTGCGTTGCGCATGGGCCGAGTCATGCGCCCAGTGGCCTTCATCGACGACGACTCCGGCATCGCCGATCGCTCTATCTCAGGCCTTCAGGTCTACAAACCCAAACACATCCAACAGATGATCGACGTAACCGGCGCGCAGGAAATCCTCCTGGCTCTGCCGTCATCTACCCGCGCACGACGTCGGGAAATTCTCACAATGCTGGAACGTTTCCCCCTCCACATCCGAAGCGTACCCAACTTCACCGATCTGGCCAGCGGCCGGGTAAAGGTCGAAGACATCCAGGAAGTGGATATCGCGGACCTTCTGGGTCGCGACTCGGTCCCGGCGCAACCGGACCTGCTTGAGCGTTGTATCAAAGGCAAGACAGTAATGGTCACGGGCGCTGGCGGATCGATTGGTGCGGAACTGTGCCGACAGATTTTCTCGCTTGGCCCGACCACGCTTTTACTGTTCGAGCACAGTGAATTCAACCTCTACAGCATTCTGTCGGAGTTGGAGCAACGCGCCACCAGGAAGTCGATTCCTGTCCGTTTGCTGCCGATCCTGGGTTCCATTCGCCATCAGGATAAACTTCTGGATGTGATGAAGACCTGGAGTGTGGACACCGTCTACCACGCTGCCGCTTACAAGCACGTCCCGATGGTCGAGCACAACATCGCTGAAGGCGTGCTCAACAACGTCATCGGCACGCTCAACACGGCTCAGGCTGCATTGCAGTCTGGTGTTTCCAACTTTGTGTTGATCTCCACCGACAAGGCTGTGCGCCCCACTAATGTGATGGGGAGTACCAAGCGTCTCGCCGAAATGACGCTTCAAGCGTTGAGTCGTGAAATTGCCCCGGTGATGTTCGGCGACAAGGCCAATGTCTCCCAGGTCAACAAGACTCGTTTCACCATGGTGCGGTTTGGCAATGTGCTGGGGTCTTCTGGCTCAGTGATACCGCTGTTCCACCGCCAGATCAAATCCGGTGGCCCGTTGACGGTCACGCACCCGAAAATCACTCGTTATTTCATGACCATCCCCGAAGCCGCGCAACTGGTGATCCAGGCGGGTTCCATGGGGCAGGGTGGTGATGTGTTCGTTCTGGACATGGGTGAGCCGGTGAAGATTGTCGAGCTGGCAGAGAAGATGATTCACCTGTCCGGTTTGAGCGTTCGTTCAGACAAGAATTTGCAAGGCGACATCTCCATCGAGTTCACCGGGCTGCGTCCCGGCGAGAAGCTTTACGAGGAGTTGCTGATTGGCGACAACGTGGCCGCGACGCAACATCCGATGATCATGAGCGCCAACGAAGATCATTTGCCCTGGGATGTACTTAAGGGCCGATTGAGGGAGTTGCTGATTGCTGTCGATCATGACGATTACAGTCGCGTCCGCCAGCTCCTGCGCGAAACCGTCAGCGGCTACACCCCTGATGGCGATATCGTCGACTGGATCTACCAGCAGCGTCGCCTCGAACCCTGATTGTTTCACATCCTGTAACGGACACATTTTTGACAGGCTCCAGACATCGCCTAAGTTTGGAAGGCAGCTTCGGAAAAGCTGCTTTCTCAATCGATGTCATGGAGCTTCATTTATGCGTACTGGCTATTTCTACTCTCTGGTTTTCGCCCTGCTCACCAGCGCCTCTATTGCCGCCATTGCTGCGCCGACGGTCAAGCCCGAGGCTGGCAACGCACCCTTGGTGCTGGAAGTTTCTCCCAAGGCACAGTCTGGCAAGGTCGATCTGAATCAGGCCGATGCGCCAACCCTTCAGCGCGAGTTGTCTGGTGTGGGCGAAGCCAAGGCCAAGGCGATTGTTGCTTATCGTGAGGGTAATGGGCCGTTTGCGTCCGTGGATGAGCTGCTCGAAGTGAAGGGGATCGGTAAAGCGATTCTGGATAAGAATCGCGAGAAGCTTGAGGTGAACTAAGCTTATACGTCAGCGCCAGGGGCCGGTCATTGATCGGCCTTTTTGCTTTCTGGCGGACGCTGGGAGGGTGCGCCTTTCGTCGATATGTGAAAAATTACGGCTATCATATACGCGTTAAATTATGCCTATAATAAATTGCTTTCCGCCAAGCGCTCTGAGACTCAGGCGCTTGTCTTTCCCTAGGCATTCTCCCCAGGAGTACAGTGATGAACTCTGTCCAGTCCCAAGGTACGGCCCTCGTCACCGGTGCTTCTTCCGGTATCGGTGCGATTTACGCCGAGCGGTTGGCGGCGCGTGGTTTTGATTTGTTATTGGTCGCCCGTGATCAAGAGCGGCTGGAAGCAGCGGCTACCAGGTTGCGCGCCGAGCATGGCGTTCAGGTCGAGGTGCTCAAGGCGGATCTGACGCAAAAGGATGAGGTGCTGAAGCTTGAGCAGCGTCTTCGCCGTGATTCGAGCATCAGTCTGCTGCTGAACAACGCCGGGGTTGCAGCGGATGGTTTGTTGGCCAATGCCGACATGGATCAGCTGGATCGTTTGATTCAACTGAACGTGACAACGGTTACGCGGTTGGCCTCGGCAGCGGCCGCCAGTTTTGCCAAGGCGGGCCGCGGGACGATTATCAACATTGCATCAGTGGTTGCGTTGTTCCCGGAGCGTTTCAATGCAACTTACAGCGCCAGCAAGGCTTATGTGTTAAGTCTGACTCAATCGTTGAACGCCGAACTGGAGGGCACCGGGGTCAAGGTGCAGGCCGTGTTGCCAGGTGTAACACGCACCGAAATCTTCGAGCGCTCCGGTTTCGATGCTACCCGGATTCCGGCGGATATGGTCATGGAGGCCGGGGACATGGTCGATGCTGCGTTGTCGGGTCTGGATCAGGGTGAGTTGATCACCATTCCTTCGTTGCCGGATGTGGCCGACTGGGATGCCTTCGTTGCGGCGCGTCTTGTCATGGCGCCGAATCTTTCCAAGAGTAAGGCCGCCGCGCGTTACACGTGAGGCGTCATGAATCGGCTTGAGGTATTTGCGGTATGAGTGATCGTCGAATAGTGGTAACGGGCATGGGTTTGGTGTCGCCATTGGGTTCTGGCGTCGAAGCCGTCTGGTCGCGTCTGTTGGCTGGACGTTCCGGGTTGCGCAATTTACCGGATGAGGTGGTGGCCGATTTGCCGGCCAAGGTCGGGGGGGCAGTGCCGACGCTGGCTGATGATCCCGAGGCGGGTTTTGACCCGGACCGGGCGACGGCGCCCAAAGAGCAGAAGAAGATGGACCGCTTCATTCTGTTCGCCATGGAAGCTGCGCGTCAGGCGCTGGAGCAGGCCGGTTGGCAAGCGGCGGACGCCAATGCCCAGGAGCGTACGGCAACCATTATCGGCTCCGGCGTGGGTGGTTTCGGGGCGATAGCGGATGCGGTGCGCACCACGGACAGTCGTGGGCCGCGACGCCTGTCGCCGTTCACCATTCCTTCATTCCTGGTCAACCTCGCCGCGGGTCATGTGTCGATCCAGCACGGTTTCAAGGGCCCATTGGGTGCGCCGGTGACCGCTTGCGCGGCCGGGGTGCAGGCGATTGGTGATGCGGCGCGGTTGATTCGTTGTGGCGAGGCAGACATTGCGGTATGTGGCGGCGCGGAAGCGGCGATCGATCGCGTCAGTCTCGCCGGGTTTGCCGCTGCTCGCGCGTTGTCCAGCGGTTTCAACGACACCCCGGAACGTGCCTCGCGGCCGTTCGACAGTGACCGCGATGGCTTCGTCATGGGGGAGGGCGCTGGCCTTCTGGTGATCGAATCCCTGGAACATGCCCTGGCTCGTGGTGCTCAACCGTTGGCGGAGCTGGTCGGTTACGGCACCAGTGCAGATGCCTATCACCTGACGGCAGGTCCCGAGGATGGCAGCGGTGCACAACGGGCGATGTCGCTGGCATTGGCCCAGGCAGGCATTTCGCCGGCACAGGTGCAGCATCTCAATGCTCACGCAACCTCGACCCCGGTCGGGGACTTGGGAGAGTTGGCGGCCATCAAGGCGTTGTTCGGCGCGGATAACAAAATCGCCGTGACATCGACCAAATCGGCCACCGGACATTTGCTCGGTGCCGCGGGCGGTATCGAGGCGATCTTCACGCTGTTGGCAATTCGCGATCAGGTCGTGCCGGCCACCCTCAACTTCGACAACCCGGACCCCGCCGCCCAAGGCGTGGACATCGTCCACGGCCAGGCGCGGCCGATGGCTATCGAATACGCGCTGTCCAACGGCTTCGGGTTTGGTGGGGTGAATGCCAGCGTGCTGTTCAAGCGCTGGGAGGGCTAGTCCCGGGGTTGTTTGAGATAGGCGCGAGTCACGTCGAGAATCCGCTGAGCCAGCTCGGGATTCTCGACACTGCGTGACAGCAGTAAAGCCCCGACCAGCGTCGACATGATGACGATGCTTTGGTCGGCGGCGTCCTCGTCTTCAAGCGTGCCTTGCACTTGTTCAAGCCGTGCGTTGAGCACCACGTCAGTGGTCGGGCTTTGCTGCCCCCGCAGGCCGAGTTCCGATGACATGGTCGGCAACGGGCAACCCTCATCGGGTGAAGTCTGGTGCCATTCGGACAAATAGGCGTCGATGAACGCTTCCAGCGGACGATCCTGGGCGAAGAGCTCGGCGCAAATCATATCGACCTGCTCGCCCGCGGCTTGCAAAGCCTTTTCCACCAGTTCGTCCTTGGACTTGAAATGCGAGTAGAAACCACCGTGAGTCAGGCCCAGTGCTTTCATCAGCGGTTGCAGACCTGTCGCGCCAATGCCATCGCGGCGAAAGCGCGCTGACGCTTCCTTGATGATGCGTTGGTGGGTCTGGGCTTTATGGTCCTGCGAGTAGCGCATCGGGTATCTCCGCAACAATGCGCCATATTAACCAATGAAAATTGTATGGTGTTTGTACTTCTACTTCTAAAAAGCATGCAGATGAGTCCAACTCCGTCCTGCTGTCTTGAGCGAACTGGCACGAATAGTGATTACTCATTGACAGACGATTGTTGAACAATCACGAGGCAATGAGTATGAACAGCGGACTGTCCCTGGCTGACCAGATCACCCTTGAGTTGCGCGCTGACATCATTGGCGGCCGTTTGCTGCCGGGCATGGCGTTGGTGGAAAACGATCTGGTGTCCGCCTACAACGCCTCCCGCAATACCATTCGCGAAGCGCTGCATCGCCTGGGGCAGGAAGGTCTGACCCGTTATGTGCGTAACAAGGGCGTGATGGTGCGCAGGCTGGGCGTCGAGGACGTGCGAGATCTGTTCAAGGTCAGGCGCACTCTGGAGTTGCAGGCCATCAGCGCGAGTCAGCCGCTGCGCGACTATCAATCCGACCGGATGCTCGAAGCCCTGGAAGCCACCGAGCTTGCCCGG
This sequence comes from Pseudomonas sp. BF-B-26, assembly GCF_019956495.1. NCBI lineage: Bacteria > Pseudomonadati > Pseudomonadota > Gammaproteobacteria > Pseudomonadales > Pseudomonadaceae > Pseudomonas > Pseudomonas sp. BF-B-26. Next base: position 115,075 of record NZ_JAHBDP010000113.1, read on the forward strand.
GAGCGCGAAGACTGGCGCGCCGTCGGCACCCACAGCCTGGCCTTTCATCAACACATCGTCGGATTGCTGCGCAGTCCGTTGTTCGACGAGTTCTTCACCAACGTCGTCGCGCAATTGCGCCTGGTGTTCTGCACCGCCCCCGATGAGTCACGTTTTCAGGCGCCCTGGCTGGCGCGTGACCGGCAGATCCATGAGTTGTTGGCCGAGGGCGACAAACCCGCGGCCGAGGATGCCATGAGCCTGTATCTCGACGATTCCGAACACCTCCTGTTGCAGATGCTTACCCGTTCTTCCCATCACTGATCGAGGATTCGTGCCATGTACAAAGACTATCCGGCGGCCTATCAAGTCAGCAAAGGTTCCGCCTTGCAGGTGGACAAAGCCTTCTACGAACGGATCCGCGACAAGAAGGACGGGCGCACGCTGATCGAAGAGTTCGAGGTGCCGATCCGTACCGGTCGCGCCTGGAAAGTGCCGGCCGGGCATGTGTTCCGGGTGACCACGCCTGTTGGCCCGCAAGTCGGGGATTTCAACGTCTGGAATGCCAACGATCCACGGGAGCGTTTGTGGGCGGCGCGGACCCGGCAGTTACAGGGCGCACACGTCAGCACCCATGACCGGCTCTGGTCGAACCTGCCTTTTCTGCGGCCGCTGGTGACCATCACCGATGACAGCCTGGCCGGTTACGGCATCGACGAACATGGCGGTCGTTTGCACGATTTGCTGGGCACCCGCTGCGATCCTTATGTGAACAAAATGCTCACCGGCGAAGACTTCCACCATCACTGCCACTCGAACCTGACCCGCGCGGTGCTGCCTCATGGCCTGACCGAGTTCGACGTGCATGACGTGCTGAACATTTTCCAGTGCACGGGCCTGAATCACGACGACATGTACTTCATGAAAGCCTGTCCGGCACAGAAGGGCGATTACCTGGAGTTTTTTGCCGAAATCGATCTGCTGTGTGCGCTCTCGACCTGCCCGGGCGGTGATCTGTCGCTGGCCATGTGGGGGCCGGATGCGCAGGACCCACTAAGCGTGTGTCGCCCGCTCGGGGTGGAGATTTATCGGTTGGAGGATTCGTTGCTTGAGGGCTGGAGCCAGCCGGAACGGGCTGCATACAAAGGGCTGCATGGCCTGCACATCGCCAAGGCCGATTGGGAAAAGTAGAAACGCAAAACCCTGTCATTCAATGTGAATGACAGGGTTTTGTTTTAGCGGTCCTGCGCATCCTTGGCATCCGCTTGCGCGTTGCGTTCAGCGACGCGTTTGCGTTGCTCCTCGGTCAGTTCGACCTTGTTGGCGGTGTCACGCAGCATCATCAAACCACCAACGATCGAGCCAATTGCAACGATCAGAATCAACCAGGCATACCAGGGCATAGGGCTCTCCTTGAGGGCAGGCCGATTGGCGGATTTCGCCAATCGATCGTGCATACCACTTTGAGCGATTAATTTTCGCAGTGGTTCCATTCTATGCCTGTTCTGACAGCCGCACTTCGCCTGTTTAGAGCCCTGTCAGCATCGCGTCTGCCGGCGCATCGGCACGCAATTGCGCCGTGAGCATGAAGTACACGAAACCCGCTGCCATGAAGCCCAGGAAGATCAACCCGATCAGTGTGTTGAACCAGGCCATCGCCACCAGGCAGACCACTGCGAGTACCAGCGCAATGAGCGGCACCAGCGGATAGCACGGCGCGCGAAAGGTGCGCTCCAGATTCGGTTCGGTTTTGCGCAGTTTGAACAGGCTGAGCATGCTCATGATGTACATCACGATCGCCCCGAAGACCGCCATCGTGATCATCGCCGCCGTCAGCGTCATGCCGCCCAGGTTGATCAAACCATCGCTATAAATCGCGGCAATGCCGATCACGCCACCGGCGATGATTGCCCGGTGCGGGGTCTGAAAGCGTGACAACTTGGCCAGGGACACCGGCAGATAACCGGCCCGGGCGAGGGCGAAGAACTGCCGCGAGTAGCCGAGGATGATCCCGTGGAAACTCGCCACCAGGCCGAACAGGCCGATCCACACCAGCATGTGCAACCAGCCCGAGCTTTCGCCAACCACGGTTTTCATCGCTTGCGGCAGCGGGTCGTTGATGTTCGACAAGGTGCGCCAGTCACCGACGCCGCCGGCAAAGAACATCACGCCCATCGCCAGTAATACCAACGTCAGAATGCCGCTGATGTAGGCCTTCGGAATCGTGCGTTTGGGATCCTTGGCTTCTTCGGCGGCCATGGCGGCGCCTTCGATGGCCAGGAAGAACCAGATGGCAAACGGAATCGCCGCGAACATCCCGGCAATCGCCGGCGCACCGAATACATCGGAGCCGGCCCAGCCGTTCAGCGCGAAGTTACTGAAGCTGAACGCCGGGGCGACCACGCCCATGAACACCAGCAGTTCGGCTACTGCGAGAACGCAGACCACCAGTTCGAAGGTTGCGGCCAGTTTCACCCCGAGGATGTTCAGGCCCATGAACACAATGTAGGCACCGACCGCTGCGTGTTTCGGATCAAGCGCTGGAAACTGCACGTTCAGATACGCACCGATCGCCAGCGCGATGGCCGGCGGGGCGAAGACAAATTCAATCAGTGTCGCCAGCCCAGCGATCAATCCGCCTTTCTCGCCAAAGGCGCGGCGGCTGTAGGCAAAGGGACCGCCAGCGTGAGGGATCGCGGTGGTCAGCTCGGTGAAACTGAAAATAAAGCAGGTGTACATCGTGGCGACCATGAAGGACGTCACCAGAAAACCGAGTGTGCCTGCCACGCCCCAACCATAACTCCAGCCGAAGTATTCACCGGAAATCACCAGCCCGACCGCAATGCCCCACAAGTGCAACGTGCCCAGCGTGGGTTTGAGTTGTGTGTTCATGCGTTGCTCCCTGAACGGTTTGGAAAGCTCGGGGGAGGGCGTTTGCAGTGGGCGTGCCATTTTGTATTTGTGCGTCGTAAAGCGCCGAAAGCTGTCGTATCGGGGATGTTCGGTGCTGGATGTCAGTGTCTTGTGCGCCAGTTGGGAGCGTTGTTGGCCGTAATGCCGCCTTCGCGAGCAAGCCCGCTCCCACAGTTGATCTCCAACGAACAAAGAGTTTGTGTTCGACGCCGATCAACTGTGGGAGCGGGCTTGCTCGCGAAGAGGCTCGTCCGGTCACCGTGTAACGCCGGCATAAACCCACTCTTTACGCTTTCTTTATGCCCAGCCAACACCCTCGCTCTCGTTCCTTTACAGCCTCCCTACCGACAATGACTCCACACGCGGCAATACGCCGTAACACGGAGAACTTCCATGAGCGTTCTGGACGGGGTGTCACTGCTACTGGCAGTGGGGCTGTTCATTTATCTGTTGGTTGCGCTGTTGCGCGCGGACCGGAACTAGGAGCGGCTATGCACAGTTATGACTATTGGCTGATCCTCGCCTTTTTCGCCCTGGTGCTGATACCGGCACCGTTTCTGGGGCGCTTCTACTACAAGGTGATGGAAGGTCAGCGCACCTGGCTTTCGCCGATTCTCGGGCCGGTGGAGCGCGGGTGTTATCGGGTGGCCGGCGTTGATCCGCAGGCCGAACAGAGCTGGCAGAAATACACCCTGGCTTTGCTCGCCTTCAACCTCGCGGGCTTTTTGCTGTTGTTCGCGATCCTGTTGTTTCAGGATCACTTGCCGCTGAATCCGCAAAACCTGCCGGGCCAGGAGTGGACGCAAGCGTTCAATACTGCCGTCAGCTTCATGACCAACACCAACTGGCAGTCCTACAGCGGCGAAGCGACCCTGAGCTACCTGAGTCAGATGGTCGGCCTCACCGTGCAGAACTTCGTCAGCGCCGCCACCGGCCTCGCCGTGTTGGTAGCCCTGTGTCGCGGCATCGGTCGCAAGTCGAGCAAGACCCTCGGCAACTTTTGGGTCGACATGACCCGCGCCACCCTCTACGGCTTGCTGCCGCTGTGCCTGCTGCTGGCACTGTATCTGGTCTGGCAGGGCGTGCCGCAAACCTTCGCTCAGTACGTGAATGCGGTGACGATGCAAGGCGTCGATCAGGTGATCCCGCTGGGCCCGGCCGCCAGCCAGATTGCGATCAAGCAACTTGGCACCAACGGTGGTGGCTTCTTCGGCGTCAACTCGGCGCACCCGTTCGAGAACCCGACGGCGTGGAGCAACCTGTTTGAAGTCGGCTCGATCATTCTGATTCCGGTGGCGCTGGTGTTCACCTTCGGCCACTACGTGAAAGACCTGCGTCAGAGCCGCGCGATCATCGCCTGCATGCTGGCGCTGTTCCTGATCGGCGGCGCGACATCGCTGTGGGCTGAATACCAGCCGAACCCGACCCTGAACAATGTCGCCGTCGAACAGACCGCGCCGCTGGAAGGCAAGGAAGCACGCTTCGGCACCACCGCCACCGTGCTGTGGTCGGTGACGACCACCGCGGCGTCCAACGGTTCGGTCAACGGCATGCACGACAGCCTCAACCCGCTGACCGGCATGGTCGCGCTGGTCAACATGATGGTCGGCGAAGTGATCTTCGGCGGCGTCGGTGCCGGGCTCTACGGCATGTTGCTGAACGTGTTGATCGCGGTGTTCCTCGCCGGCCTGATGATCGGTCGCACGCCGGAATACCTCGGCAAGAAACTGCAGGCGAAGGAAGTCCAGTTGCTGGTCGTGACCTTGCTGGTGATGCCGGTCGGTGTGCTGGTACTCGGCGCGATTGCCGCGAGCTTGCCCGGCCCGGTTGCGGCGGTGAGTAACCCCGGTGCCCACGGCTTCAGCCAGTTGTTATACGCCTACACCTCGGCCAGCGCCAACAACGGCTCGGCGTTTGGCGGCTTCGGTGCCAACACCGCGTTCCACAACCTGATGCTCGGCCTGGGCATGTTGATCGGTCGCTTCGGTTACATCCTCCCGGTACTGGCGTTGGCCGGCAGCCTGGCGATGAAGAAAAGCGCACCGATCGGCCAAAACAGCTTCCCGACCCATGGCCCGCTGTTCGTGACCTTGCTGACCGTGACCATTTTGCTGGTGGGCGGCCTGACCTTTCTGCCGACCCTGGCGCTGGGCCCAATCGCTGAACATCTGAGCATGGGCTTCTAAGGAGTCAATGATGAATATGCCCGCAACTAAAGCCGCCACCGTCAAGGCGCCGGAACAACCGAAAACCGCGATCTCGGCCCTCTGGCGTCCGGCGCTGGTGCAAGCCTTCGTCAAGCTTGACCCTCGGCAATTGCAACGCGCGCCGGTGATGCTGGTGGTCGAACTGACCGCGATCCTGACCACCGTGCTGTGCTTCATTCCCGACAGCGCCGTGCCGACTTTTGTCGCCGCGCAAATCGCCTTGTGGTTGTGGTTCACCGTGCTGTTCGCCAACTTCGCCGAAGCACTGGCCGAAGGTCGCGGCAAGGCCCGCGCCGACAGCCTCAAGGCCGGTAGCGAAGGTCTGAGTGCCCGGCGCAAAACCAGCAACGGCGCCTTTCAAGTCGTGCCGGCCACCAGCCTGCGCAAGGGCGATGTGGTCCGCGTTGAAGCGGGGGAAATGATCCCCGGTGACGGCGAGGTAATCGAAGGTATTGCCGCGGTCAACGAAGCGGCGATTACCGGTGAATCCGCGCCGGTGATTCGCGAATCCGGCGGCGACCGTTCGGCCGTCACCGGCAACACCCGACTGGTGTCCGACTGGCTGTTGGTGCGGATCACCGCCAACCCGGGCGAGTCGACACTGGACCGTATGATCGCCCTGGTCGAAGGCGCCAAGCGCCAGAAAACCCCGAACGAAGTGGCGCTCGACATCCTGCTGATCGGCCTGACTCTGATCTTCCTGCTGGTGGTCGTCACCCTGCAACCGTTCGCCCACTTCGCCAACGGCAGCCTGCCGCTGGTGTTCCTGGTGGCGTTATTGGTCACGCTGATTCCGACCACCATTGGCGGCCTGTTGTCGGCCATCGGGATCGCCGGGATGGACCGTCTGGTACGCCTGAACGTGATCGCCAAATCCGGGCGTGCGGTGGAAGCGGCGGGGGACGTACACGTCCTGCTGCTGGACAAGACCGGCACCATCACCTTCGGTAACCGTCGTTGCACCGCGGTGTACGCCGCGCCGGGTGTCACTGCCAAGGAACTGGCCGAGGGCGCGTTGTTTGCCTCCTTGGCCGATGACACGGCTGAAGGCAAATCCATCGTCGAGTACCTGCGCGGTCTTCACCCGCAACCCGAGCCGTCTCCCGAGGTGCTGACTGCCGTGCCGTTCAGCGCTGAAACCCGCTTGTCTGGCGTTGACTATCAGGGCCGGATCTATCGCAAAGGCGCGGTGGATTCGCTGCTGGCCTTCGTCGGCCTGAAACGCGCCGATCTGGCCGCACCGCTGTCCCGGGAAATCGATAAGATCGCCCAGAGCGGCGGCACCCCGTTGCTGGTCTGCGCCGACGGTAAATTGCTCGGTGTCATCCACCTCAAGGACGTGGTCAAACCCGGCATCCGCGAGCGTTTCGCCGAACTGCGCAAACTGGGGATTCGCACTGTCATGGTGACCGGCGACAACCCGCTGACCGCTGCAGCGATTGCCGCCGAGGCGGGCGTCGATGACGTGCTGGCTGAAGCCACACCGGAGAAAAAACTGGCGCGCATTCGCCACGAGCAGAACGACGGTCGCCTGGTTGCCATGTGCGGCGACGGCGCCAACGACGCCCCGGCCCTGGCCCAGGCGGACGTGGGCATGGCGATGAACGACGGCACGCAAGCAGCGCGCGAGGCGGCGAACATGGTCGACCTCGACAGCGATCCGACCAAGCTGCTGGACGTGGTGCAGATCGGCAAGGAATTGCTGGTGACCCGTGGTGCGCTGACGACGTTTTCCATCGCCAACGACGTGGCCAAGTACTTCGCGATTTTGCCGGCGCTGTTCGCCTCGATCTACCCGCAACTGGGTGTGCTGAACGTCATGCACCTGAGCAGTCCGCAGAGCGCGATTCTCTCGGCGATCGTGTTCAACGCCTTGATCATTGTGGTGCTGATTCCATTGGCATTGCGCGGTGTGCGCGTGCAGGCGGCGAGTGCGGCGGCGTTGCTGCGACGCAATCTGTTGATCTATGGATTGGGCGGGATTGTGGTGCCGTTTGTGGGGATCAAGGCGATCGACATGCTGTTGACGGCGTTGCATCTGGTTTGACCCTGGCGCGGTGTGCCAGCCACACCGCCTTCGCGAGCAAGCCCGCTCCCACAATTTGAAATGCATTCCCCTGTGGGAGCGGGCTTGCTCGCGAAGAACACGACACGGACCATCTGACTGAAATTCGAGGATTTTGAAATGTCCACAATGATACGCCCGGCCCTGAGCCTGCTTGTCCTGATGACCCTGATTACCGGCGTTGCCTATCCACTGGTGGTTACCGGTGTCGCCCAGGTCGCATTCCCCGATCAAGCCAACGGCAGTCTGGTCCACGACGCCGATGGCAAGGTCCGCGGCTCGTCGCTGATTGCGCAAGATTTCGTCGGTGACGCCTGGTTCCATCCACGGCCATCGGCCGGTGCATTTGCCACCGTGTCGAGCAGTGCCAGTAACCTTTCGCCGAGCAACCCGGCGTTGGCCACTCGGGTGATCGACGATGCCAACAAACTGCAGGTGTCGGGCCAGGGTCCGGTGCCATTGGCGATGGTCACCACCTCCGGCAGCGGTCTCGATCCACACTTGCCACCGGCCGCAATTGCCTATCAACTGGCGCGTGTTGCAGCGGCGCGCAATCTGCCGGTGGCGACCCTTCAACAATTGATGGATGCGCACGTCGAGCAGCCATTGGTGGGGCCGCCGGTGGTGAACGTGTTGGCGCTGAATATGGCGTTGGAAAAGCTGTAGATCTGCGGTGCGGCCATTCGCGAGCAAGCCCGCTCCCACATTGGAATGCATTCTCCTGTGGGAACGGGCTTGCTCGCGAAGACGGCCTCACAGACACCACACCAACATCTGATTAAAGAGATCCCCAAGCATGAGTGACTCCGGCCGCGCCGACGCGCTGTTAGCAGACCTGCCCCGCGACGGCCGTGGCCGGCTCAAGGTTTTTCTCGGCGCCGCACCCGGTGTCGGTAAGACCTACGCCATGCTGCAAGCGGCCCACACCCAACTGCGTCAGGGCGTGAAAGTCATTGCCGGCGTGGTCGAAACCCACGGTCGCGCCGAAACCGAAGCGCTGCTCGGCGGCTTGCCGCAGCAGCCGTTGGTGCGCTCGGAATACCGTGGCGTGATGCTCGAAGAAATGGACCTCGACGGCCTGCTCGCAGCCAAACCGAAACTGGTGCTGGTGGACGAACTGGCCCACAGCAACGCCCCCGGCAGTCGCCACACCAAACGCTGGCAGGACATTCAGGAACTGCTCGCGGCAGGCATCGACGTGTACACCACGGTCAACGTCCAGCATCTGGAAAGTCTTAACGACAAAGTGCGCGGCATCACCGGTGTGCAGGTCCGCGAAACCCTGCCGGACTGGGTGCTGCAAGAAGCCTACGAACTGCTGCTGATCGACCTGCCGCCGCGCGAGCTGCTCGAGCGTCTGCGCGATGGCAAGGTTTACGTGCCGGAGCAGGCGAGGGCGGCCATCGACGCTTTCTTTACCCAGACCAACCTCACAGCCCTGCGTGAACTGGCGATGCAAACCGCCGCCGCTCAGGTCGATGATGATTTGGCCCAGGGCTATCGCCAGCTCGGCCAAGCGGCGCCAGCGGTACGCGGTCGCCTGTTGGTCGGCGTCGATGGCGATGCACAGGCTGAGCGTCTGGTGCGTCACGCCAGTCGCGTCGCCCAGCGTCGGCATTTACCGTGGAGCCTGGTGCATGTGGACAACGGCAGTGTGCGTGACGAGCAGTCGCGGCTGCGCCTGCAAAGCGCCCAGCAATTGGCCGAACGCCTCGGCGGCGAAGTGGTGCTGCTGCGCGCCGGCGAGGTGGCGAAAACCCTGATCCAGCATGCCGCTGAACGCCGCGCGAGTCTGGTGTTGGTCGGTCAGTCCCGGCAGCGTTTGCGTCGACGGTTGTTCGGCGGCGGTCTGGCGTCACGGTTGCTGCGCGATGCGCGCGGGCTGGAAATCAACGTCCTCGACAGCGATCACGAACAACATCAGCCGCGCCAGCGTTCGGCGCAGGCACTGGTGTGGTTCGACTACGCGCTGGCGCTGGTGGCGACGGTGCTCGCCACCGCATTGGCCTGGGCGGTGGCAAGTGTCTTGCCGCTGCCCAATATCTCGCTGGTGTTCCTCGCCGCGGTGTTGCTGGTGGCGGTGCGCAGCAGCCTGGGCCCGGCGCTGGCTTGTGCGGCGCTGTCGTTTCTGACCTATGACTTTCTGTTCATCCCGCCGAATTTCTCGTTCGCCATCCAGCGCGAAGAAGACGTGCTGACCTTGCTGTTCTTCCTGCTGATGGCGGCGCTCACCGGTAACCTCGCGGCCCGGCAACGGCGGCAATTGCAGGCGCTGCGCGACACCCAGGAAGAGACCACGGAACTGCTCGACCTGTCGCGCAAACTCACCGCCGCCACCGACCGCCAGGCGGTGGTCAGCGCAGCGGCCCAGCACCTCGATGGCTGGAGCGATCTGCAAATCTGCCTGCTCAATCAAGACGGGCAGGGCGGCTGGAAAGTCGAAACCGGAGGCCCGTTGGAGTTTTCCGAAGCCGAGCGCGCTGCCGCCGATTGGGCCTGGCAACACGATCAACCGGCCGGCGCGGGCACCGGCACGCTGCCGTTCGGGCGTTGGTGGTGGTGGCCGTTGTCGGTGGAAGACGGGCCGCTGGCACTGCTCGGTGTGTGTGCCAAAGAGGGCCAGACCTTGAGCGGTCAGCGTCGGCGTTTGTTGACCGCGCTGAGCCAGCCGCTGGCCCAGGCGCTGGCCCGGGCGCAATTGGCCGAAGACCTGGAAGCCGCCCGGCTGCATGGCGAAACCGAGCAACTGCGCAGTGCCTTGCTGGCCTCGGTGTCCCATGATTTGCGCACGCCGTTGACCTCCATGCGCGGCAGCATCGACAGCCTGTTGGCCCTCGGTGAGGCGATCCCGCTGGAGGATCGCCGCGAACTGCTTGAAGGCACTCGCGATGAAGCCGAGCGCCTCGATCGCTACATCCAGAACCTGCTGGACATGACCCGCCTCGGGCACGGCGCCCTGAAGCTGGCGCGGGACTGGGTGTCGCCGGCCGACATCGTCGGCAGTTCGCTCAATCGTCTGCGCGCCGTGCTGGCGCCATTGCAAGTGACCACCGAAGTGCCGCCAGAGTTGCCGTTGCTGTACGTCCACGCCGCGCTGATCGAACAGGCGCTGGTCAACGTGCTGGAAAACGCCGCGCGGTTTTCACCGCCTAACGGTCGCCTGCAATTGCGCGCCGGGGCTGATGACAGCGAACTGTTTTTTTCGGTGAGCGATGAAGGTCCGGGGATTCCGCAGGAAGAACGGGCGAAGATTTTCGACATGTTCTACACCGCCGCGCGCGGTGATCGTGGCGGGCAAGGCACCGGTCTGGGGCTGGCGATCTGTCAGGGCATGGTCGGTGCTCACGGCGGGCGGATCAGCGTCGCCGATGGCATTGAAGGCCGAGGCACCTGCATCACCTTGCACCTGCCGTTGCAGGCTCAGCCAGCTTTTGAAAATTAAGAGCCGAAAGTGAAGCCTGATCGCGCTTGCGCTACTCTCTTGCCACTTCTTTGTGTTGATGTGAATTCATGAGCCAGACCGCGACCATTTTGGTCATCGACGACGAACCGCAGATCCGTAAATTCCTGCGCATCAGCCTTGTTTCCCAGGGCTACAAAGTGCTGGAAGCCGGCACCGGCACCGAAGGCCTGGCCCAGGCTGCGCTGAATAAACCGGACTTGCTGGTGCTCGACCTCGGTCTGCCGGACATGGACGGCCAGCAAGTGCTGCGCGAGTTTCGTGAGTGGTCGACGGTGCCGGTGCTGGTGCTCTCGGTGCGCGCCAGTGAAGGGCAGAAAGTCGAAGCGCTCGACAACGGCGCCAACGACTACGTGACCAAGCCGTTTGGCATTCAGGAATTTCTGGCCCGGGTTCGTGCGTTGTTGCGTCAGGCTCCGGCGGGAGAAGCTCAACAAGCGGCATTGACGTTCGGCCCGTTGACCGTGGATCTGGCGTATCGCCGGGTGTTGCTCGACAGCACCGAAGTCGCGCTGACCCGCAAGGAATACGCGGTGCTGGCGCAACTGGCGCGGCATCCGGGGCGGGTCATCACCCAGCAGCAACTGCTCAAGGATATCTGGGGGCCGACCCATACCGAGGACACTCACTATTTGCGGATTGTGGTCGGGCACCTGCGTCAGAAACTGGCGGATGATCCGACTCAGCCGCGGTTTATCGTCACCGAGGCTGGGGTCGGGTATCGGCTGTTGAGTGAAGGCAGTCTTTAGTTTTGTGTTGACTGATCTGATGCCTTCGCGAGCAAGCCCGCTCCCACATTTTGACCGAGTCCTCCTGTTGGATACGGTCAAAATGTGGGAGCGGGCTTGCTCGCGAAGAGGCCCTGAAACTCACGCGAGGACCTCAGGAATCCCGCTCATTCTCATACCGATCCAACGTATCCCGCGCAATCTCCCGCCCCAGCGCGATCAATTCCGGCGCCTTGTAAAACTCGAAAAACCGGCACACTCGCTTTGGCACGTTGATCAAAATATCCGGCGGATATCCGGCGATCTTGTACTGCGCCAATGAGGTTTGCATCACCTCGAAACTCTGGTTGATCAGGTCCAGCAAAGACGCCGGACCGACGTTGTCGATGATGAACGAGCCGGTAGCGGACTTCGGCGCGCCGGCGCGTTCAGGGGCGGCAGCCGGTTGCTGGGCTTCGGGTTCGGCGGATTCGATCCACGGGTTGATCTCGGCCGCTTCTGCCATCAACGCTTCCTTTTCCAGCAGCAGCAACTGTTCCGCCTGTTTACGGCGGAAGGGCAGTTTTGAACCGAGCGAGCTGATCAGGCTGTCGAAGCGGGTCTTGAACGCCGCCGGGCGCTGGATCACCGGCAGTTGATAGTGGCGCTGGTTGGTGGAGTTGAGGTTGACCGCGATGATCAGGTCGCAATGACTCGACACCACCGGCACGATCGGTAAAGGGTTGAGGATGCCGCCGTCCACCAGCATGCGGTTGCCCTGCATCACCGGGGTGAACAGGCTGGGAATCGCCGCCGAAGCGCGCATGGCCTGGTGCAGGCAGCCTTCCTGAAACCAGATTTCCTGTTGGTTGGTCAGGTCGGTGGCCACGGCCGTGTAGGGGATGCGCAAGTCTTCGATATTGATCTCGCCGACGATCTTGCGTATCTGCCCGAAAACCTTTTCCCCGCGAATTGCGCCCAGACGAAAACTGACGTCCACCAGACGCAAGACGTCGAGGTAATCCAGGCTTTCGATCCAGTTGCGATAATCGTTGAGTTTGCCGGCGGCATAGATCCCGCCCACCACTGCGCCCATGGAACATCCGGCGATGCAGGCGATGTCGTAGCCACGCCGTTCGATCTCTTCAATGACCCCAATATGGGCGTAGCCCCGGGCCCCACCTGAGCCCAGCACCAGTGCGACACGCTTTTTCATGAATCGCCCTCGTCTGACAAGGTTCAACAATGCACCCATCGAGGGGCAAGCTTCAATCGCTATGGTCGTTCGGCGCGGCCAGTGCGTCGTTTTTTGACACTCCAGGAAGGCGAATGGGTATTCTCGCGAGCGCTAGAGTTTCCAAGGTGGGGCCAAGGCACTTTTCACGCGCCAGACCGTCTTACCTGCATGCATGTTTACCTATCTTTGAGGTGTGAGTGATGAAAGTCTGGATCTGTGTGCCGTTGATTGCCCTGGCACTCGCCGGTTGTGCCGGTAAAACCGCTTACCGTGACAGCTGCGGTAGCCAACTCGACGCTGCCTGGCATGAGCTGGACCTGGCCAAAGTCGAGGGCTTTGCCGGGACCGTCAGCTACTCCAAGGCACTTTCGTTACTGACCGGTGCCAAGACCCAGCAGCAATTCGAAGCCTATGAGGGTTGCTCCAGGAAGGCCGAGAAGGCGCGTTTTTATATTCGTGAATCGCGCGCAGGGCGCTGAAAGCCGCTCTAAGCTGCAAGCAATAGGTCAGTCGCCCCGGAATTCGGCTGGCGGCTTGCAGCTGTTTACGGAGTAAACCCCCATGATTAACCGGTTGGTGGCTCATGTCCTGGGCCTGGAAGTCCGTTTGCTGGCCTGTCAGGCACGCTTGAGTGCCCGCACCGACCCTGAAGCGTTGCACGATCTACGCACCACGGTTCGCCGTTTGCGCAGTTTGCTGCGGCCATTGCGCGGCTTGCCCGGGGTCGAACAGCTGGAAGCGGCGGCGTCCCGGGTCGGCGACTTGACCACGCCGTTGCGCGATCGCGAAGTGCTGGCGGCGTGCTTGCTCGAGCATGATCAACCCCAGGCTGCCTATCGGCGTATGGCGCAGATGGCCGAGGCTTACCCGGCGGTCGCGACGAGCCCTGAAGTGGCGCAGTTGCTGATGATCCTCGACGCCTTTCCGCGTTTTCTGCGGGCCTCCCAGCGTCAGGGCCTGGTCAAGGGGTTGCGTCGGCACATCGAAAAACGCTTGGCCAAGCAGTGGAAAAAACTCGACAAAGCCCTGCACGATCCGGCACATGATCGCCACCGTTTGCGCCTGCTGATCAAGCGCGTGCGTTACGGCATCGAAGCCTATCCCGAACTGGATCGATTGCCGAAAGCGGCGATGCCGCGCTTGAAGTCCGCGCAAGGTGCCTTGGGCGATTGGCACGATTGCTTGCAATGGCTGGCCATGGCCGAGCAGGAAACCGATTTGCAGCCCTGCGTCGCGGCCTGGAAAACCGCCATGGCCAAGGCCGAAGGCCGTGCCGACCAAGTCCTCGACAAACTCAGCGCTGACTGCTTCAAATCCTGAAACACTACCGATGCCCTGTGGGAGCGGGCTTGCTCGCGAAGACGGCGGCACATCCAAAACAGATGTGACTGACAGACCGCTTTCGCGAGCAAGCCCGCTCCCACATTGATTGTGTTCAAGCCAAGTGCGGCTCATCTGTCAGTGCTTTTGGCTGGAATAAGCGCTGTGCCATCCCCGCGGGCTGGTTAAGATTCCTTCATCCTTTTCCCGCTCTGAGGTTTCCATGCGCTTTTCCGATCTGCTCGACGCTGTCCGCAGCCAGCCGCTTGAGCTGTCTATCCCGGCCGAATGGGCTCAGGGACGTGCCAGTTTCGGTGGCCTGGTGGCCGCCTTGCAGTACGAAGCCATGCGCGCAAAAGTCCCGGCGGATCGTCCGGTGCGTTCGCTGGCGATCACCTTTGTCGGCCCGGTCGAGCCTGAAGTGCCGGTCAGTTTTGAAGTCGATGTGTTGCGCGAAGGCAAGGCGGTCAGCCAGGTGCTGGGTCGGGCTATGCAGAAGGGCCAGGTGGTGACGTTGGTCCAGGGCAGCTTCGGCGCCTCGCGGCCGTCGGAAGTGGCGGTGATCGCCGAACCGGCACCCGAGATGAAGCACTGGGACGATTGTCAGGAACTGCCGTTCATCAAAGGGGTACTCCCGGAGTTCATGCAGCATCTGGCGATGCGCTGGAGCGTCGGCGGTCTGCCGTTCACCGGCAACAAATCCCGCGAGATGGGTGGCTGGGTGCGCTTGCGTGGGGACGTGAAGGAAGAAGCGGTCAGCGAGTCGCATGTCCTGGCGCTGGTCGACGCCTGGCCACCGGCGCTGTTGCCGCACCTGAAAAAACCGGCAATGGGCAGCACGCTGACCTGGACCATCGAATTCGTCCAGCCGTTGCTTGAACTGAGCACGCTGGACTGGTGCCAATACCTGGTTGAAATCGAACATGCCGCTGACGGCTACGGCCATGCGGCCGCGAAATTGTGGAACGCGGACGGTCAGTTGATTGCCATGAGCCGGCAGACGGTGACGATTTTCGCCTGATCAGTGACGACGGTGGCGCTCACGCCAGGCGCGCCACCAGCCGCCGCTCAGGAAGAACCGTGGGAAGGTCAGAAACTGCTCGACCAACAAGCGTGACACGGCATCTTTGCGATCGCTGAACGGCTCTGAGGCTTGCGCTTCCAAGGTGTGACCGTGGCGTTGCAGGCCGAGGGCGGCGAGCAGGCCGATGACGCCAATCGCGATATTGGTGAAGCTCAGACCGAACACTCCCGAGACAATCAGCAGAAACGCCACGATGAACAGCGGCACGGCAATCAGGTGCAGCACCAGATTGGTCGGGTGCTGATGATTGTTCGGGTACGCTCGCCATTGCCAGGCGGGGAGGTTGGGGTGACGTTTGCCCATGATGGTAATCCTTGGTTCGTTGAGGCTCTTGAACAAAGAATAGGCCGGGGCAAACCCGTCGGCGAATCAAGGCTGGCTATCGAAGTGATAGGTGTCATGTTCGGATTTGATGGTGACCGGGCTGACGCCTTCGCGAGCAAGTCGGATCGCCGCACCGCCGCTCCCACAGGATTTGCGCTATTTCAATATTTGCGCATTACCTGTGGGAGCGGCGGTGCGGCGATCCGACTTGCTCGCGAAGGGTCCCTTACAGCTTCAGCTGCCCTATAGCCTTGCTCAATTCCCCCGCCAACGCTGCCAGCTCATTGCTGGTAGTCGCCGAATCCACGGTCTGCTGCACGGTGTTCTCGGTCACATCCCGAATGCTCACCACCGCCCGATTCATCTCTTCGGCCACGTGACTCTGCTGCTCGGCCGCCACCGCGATCTGCGTGTTGCTTTCGCGCATCTGCGCCACGGCGCTGGTGATTTCTGCCAATGCGGCACCGGCCTCCTGAGCCTGCTGCACGCAATCGTCGGCCTTGAACGAGCTTTCCTGCATGAAATCCACCGCGTCCCGAGTCCCGGCCTGCAACGCGGAAACCATGATCGTGATTTCGTCAGTGGAGGTCTGGACACGTTTGGCCAGGTTACGCACTTCATCGGCGACCACCGCAAACCCGCGACCCATTTCACCGGCACGGGCCGCTTCAATCGCTGCGTTCAGCGCCAGCAGATTGGTCTGCTCGGCGATGCTGTGAATCACACTGACCACGCCGTTGATCTTCTGACTGTCCTCGGCCAGACGCTGAATCATCTCGGCAGTCTGTTGTACCCCGCTGGACAGGCCGGCAATCGACTTCTGCACCCGACTGACCACTTCCTGCCCGCTGCCGGCCAAGGTATCGGCGGTTTGCGATAGGTCGCGGGTGGCGCCAGCGTGCTGGGCAATGTGATAGACCGTGGCGGTCATTTCGTTGATCGCCGTGGCGGCCTGATCGGTTTCGCTTTGCTGGCCGAGCATGCCGTGACGCACCTCGTTCATGCTCGACGCCAGCCGTGCCGCGCCGACATCCAGTTGCCGGGCGGTGCTGGCGACGGTATTGACCACTCGCTGGTAACCGGCCTGCATGGCGTTGAAGGCATTGGCCATCTGCCCGACTTCGTCGGTGCAGGCCAGCGGCACGCGTGCCGACAGGTCACCGGTTTTCTCGACGTGGAGCATCACGTCCTTCAGCGTATTGAGCTGGCTGAGCAGGAAGCGGATCAACAATTGCGAAGCGCCGAGCATCGCCAGCATCAAGATCGCTACCGCCACGGCGTAGTTGGGAAAACGCTCGCCAAATACCTGGGCCATGCTCGGGCCATGGGCAATCACTGCGACCTGGTTGCCCTCCGGGCGCGTAAACACTTCAGCGCCCATCAACGGGTTGTCGCCGAACAGCGGCATGGCATTGATTGCGACCCAGCCGTTGGTATCGGCCAGTTCCAGTACCGGCTGCCCGTTCAGCAACGGTGCTTGCCCGCGACTGAACGTCAGCACGTTATCGGCTTTGGGGAGCGGTTGCCCGGCGGGCCAGGCGCTGAGCAGTCGCGCCTGGGCTTGTGCTGATGCCTGGTAAGCATGGCTGCGGGCCTGTTGTTCGAGCTGTACGGCGTACAACACCAGCAGCAAGGTCGTGACGAAGGCGACGGCGTTGACCGCCCAGAATTTGTATTTCAGCGAGATATTGCTAAGCCAGGCACCCATGGAGGTCTTCTCTGATAGCGGAAACAGTTTTGGCAAGGTGCCATTATTGTGCCGCTACTCAGGGGGCTGGATCTTGATGTGGGTCAACAATCCCGGCCATGCTCGCGCACAGGAATTGCGGGGCGTAATGCGCTATCCTTCGCGCCTTCAAAATTCCCTCGCTACAGGATTCCGCCCCATGAAAGCCGCACTCGTCGAACTCATCAGCAAAATAAGCTCCGGGTGCATGAGCGATGACGAAATCCTGAAAGTCGCTGACGAAGCGGCCCAGGCCTACGCCGATCCCGAGGCTTTTCTGACGGCCAATCCGGATATCAACTACGACGAAACGTTCCCGATTCCGCTGGGTGAGTGGGTCGTCGTCGGCAGCCTTCCAGAGACCGTGCTGTTCCAGGCCGACACCTATGTGGACCTTTTCGCCCAGATCGTTTCCTCGTTCGGTCCCGGGGTTGATTTCAATATCAAGCCCAAGCAACTGGCCAAGACTGAAGCCCTGACCGCGCTCAATCGCATTCAGGTGCAGATGGGCAGCATGAACAAGGAAAACGGCGGTTACACGCTGATGAACTTCAGTCAGTTGCTCGACGACGAACTGCAAGTGGTGCTGGTCTACGGCAACGACGTGCCGCGCGTACTCGAGTTGTGCGCCAAAGTCGGCATCGCTGCCGCACCCTCGCTGGAAGCCCTCAAAATCGCCGTCCACGTTTAAAAAACGGAACCCTCGCAAGGCCCGGCTATCCTAAGAGTGCAAACCACTCTTAGGGAGCGACACCATGGGTTCCACGTTCAATGGTCTGATTGGCCTGATTATTCTTGCCCTGGATATCTGGGCAATCATCAACGTGCTCAAAAGTGGTGCCGACACAGGGATGAAAATCATCTGGGTGCTGCTGATCCTGCTGCTGCCGGTGCTGGGCCTGATCATCTGGGCCATCGCCGGGCCTCGAGGAAACGTCCGGATCTGAATACGCACCCAAAGCCGACACCTTTCCCCTGTGGGAGCGAGCCTGCTCGCGATGCAGACGCCGCGGTTTCCCTGTAAACCGCGTTATCGTTTATCGCGAGCAGGCTCGCTCCCACACTGTTCCATGCCTACCCGACAGACGAAGGTTCGACCTGTCATGTGCTGCGACGTAGTATTCGCGTCTTGCCATCCGCATTCATCGGAGCACTTCCCATGAGCAACACCCCGACCAGCGAGTACCTGGAAACCCTCTACGAAGGTTATGGCCAGCGTTTTCGCATGGAAAAACTGCTGCACGAAGTGCGTACCGAACACCAGCACCTGGTGATTTTCGAAAACCCGCGCATGGGCCGCGTCATGGCGCTGGACGGCGTGATCCAGACCACCGAAGCCGACGAATTCATCTACCACGAGATGTTGACCCACGTACCGATCCTGGCGCATGGCACCGCCAAGCGCGTGCTGATCATCGGTGGCGGTGACGGCGGCATGCTGCGTGAAGTGGCCAAGCACCGCAGCATCGAGCACATCACCATGGTCGAGATCGACGGCACCGTGGTCGACATGTGCAAGAAATTCCTGCCGAACCACTCCAAGGGTGCGTTCGCTGATCCGCGCCTGAACCTGGTGATCGACGACGGCATGCGTTTCGTCGCCACCACCAGCGAAAAATTCGACGTGATCATTTCCGATTCCACCGACCCGATCGGCCCGGGCGAAGTGCTGTTCTCGGAAAACTTCTACCAGGCCTGCCGTCGCTGCCTGAACGAAGGCGGCATCCTGGTGACCCAGAACGGCACGCCGTTCATGCAAATCGAAGAAGTCAAAACCACCGCCGGACGCCTGCGTAGCCTGTTCCCGGACTGGCACTTCTATCAGGCGGCCGTGCCGACCTACATCGGCGGCGCCATGACCTTCGCCTGGGGCGCGACCAATACCGCTTATCGCAAGTTGTCCCGCGAAACCCTGCAGCAGCGCTTCGTCGGCAGCGGCATCATCACCCGCTACTACAACCCGGAAATCCACATCGGCGCGTTCGCCTTGCCGCAATACGTCCTGCAGGCTGTGAACAAGCCTAGCAACGACTGATATCGAGCAAACCAGAAAGGGCCCTCTCAGGTTGTGTGAAAACACACCGCAGACGGCCCTTTTTTCATGCTTCACTTATAGAAGTAGAAGGTCCGGTTGAACGATTGGCCGGGGAAGAATGTCGAGATACATGTAAGCCCATCCATGGGTTTTATCGAGGAGGCACCTGATGCAAAAGTGGAAAGTCACTTTCGTTGATGATCACGGTGAACAAGTTGACGAGGTGTTCGAGAGCGATGAATGCCCGAACAACGAACAAGCCGCGAAGCTCATTCGCGCCCGGTGCCTGCCTGTGGCTGCCGAACTGGACCTCAACGATCTGGAAGGGCGGGCCGATGATCCGACTGTCAAAAGTCTGAAGACCCAGAACAGCATTGAAATCCTCAGCATCACGCCAATCTGAACATCTCCTGTCACATTTCTAACCAGACCTTGGCAGTGGCTCTATCTTGAGGCTACTCTGCAACCGAGATCAGCGAACGGATCGCTAAGGTCTGGTCTTGTCAGCTACATGCTTGCTTCCCACCGGCAACGTTGTTGCCGCATCGCTCGCCCCATTCGGTTGCGAGTGCCGGGAATACGGAAAGTCTATCCATCAGTCTGAGGGGGACGTTTCATGAGCACAGCCTATCAAGAAGACATCAGCACCAGCGTGTTGCGCCGCATGAAAGAAGGCGGTTTCGACTTTTCACGATTCCATCCCATCGAGTTCTACGCCATTTTTCCGGACGAGGAGCGGGCGCGCAGGGCGGCAGGGCATTACTGTGGTGAATCCTTGAATGCACAAATCAGCGTGCGCGATGACGGCGCGTGGTACCTGGAACTGAGCAAAGTGATGTACGCCACTTATGACGGCATCGGCGATTTTGAGCAGGATTTCGAGGCGGTGGTCGAGCCTTTGGGCGGCATCATCGAAGGATGGGGCGTCAAGCAGGAGGTACGAGGGCGACTCGCATAGCTTATGAACAGTGACAACACTCAGCAACGGCTGACCTTCGGGTTGGCCGTTTTCGTTTTCGTGGGGCAGAAAACGCACCTGGCAAAACCCTGAAACAAGAATCCGACGCAAAAAAAACCGCCTGAACAGGCGGCTAAAGGGAAGTTCGTCAAGATTTTCAGCGAATGCGCGGATTATCCGCAGCGACTCTCGGGCAGTGAAATCAACTCTGGCTATGCTGGTGATAGGCGACAACATTGCTTCGCAATGAAGCGGGGGCGATCGGGTGGGGGCATTTACCGCACAGGATTGGTGCGGTGCGTGCAGTGTGATTATCCAACTGATTGATATCAAAGCGTTTATGCCGATGGCACGGGCTTTGCGAAGCCCAGATGTCCGGGTGACAAGGAGTACGGCATGATCCGCACCTATTTTGATGAGATGTACGATGCCGGCGGCCAGGTCCGCCCGCATTATCGGGAGTTTGCCCGTTGGCTGGCCGAAACGCCTGACGAGCTTTTGGCACAACGGCGACGCGAGGCCGATCTGTTATTTCATCGCGCCGGGATTACATTCACGCTCTATGGTGATGAGCAAGGGACAGAGCGCCTGATTCCCTTCGACACCATCCCCCGCAGCATCCCCGCCAGTGAATGGCGAGTCGTCGAGCGAGGCTGCATTCAGCGGGTCAAGGCGTTGAACATGTTCCTCGCCGACCTCTATCACGAGCAGCGCATCATCAAGGCCGGCATCATCCCGGCCGAGCAAGTGCTGGCCAACGAGCAATACCAGTTGGCGATGCAGGGGCTGAATCTGCACCGCGATATCTATTCCCACATCTCCGGTGTCGATCTGGTGCGCGATGGCGACGGCACGTACTACGTGCTCGAAGACAATCTTCGTACACCGAGCGGCGTGAGCTACATGCTCGAAGACCGCAAGATGATGATGCGGTTGTTCCCCGAGTTGTTCGCGGCCCAGCGCATTGCCCCCATCGACCACTATCCGAACCTGTTGCTCGACACCCTGAAAAGCTCCAGCCCGATTGATAACCCGAGCGTGGTGGTACTGACGCCGGGTCGTTTCAACAGCGCGTTCTTTGAACATGCGTTTCTGGCGCGGGAAATGGGCGTCGAACTGGTGGAAGGCGCGGACCTGTTCGTGCGGGATGACAAGGTGTTCATGCGCACCACGGACGGGCCGAAAGCCGTCGACGTGATCTACCGTCGCCTCGACGATGCGTTCCTCGATCCGCTGGCGTTTAACCCGGACTCGATGCTCGGCGTTCCAGGGCTGCTGTCGTCGTATCGCTCCGGCAACGTGGTGCTGGCCAATGCCATCGGCACCGGGGTCGCGGACGACAAGTCGGTGTATCCATTCGTGACGGACATGATCCGTTTCTACCTGGATGAAGAGCCGATTCTGAAGAATGTGCCGACGTGGCAGTGTCGTAATCCCTCCGAATTGTCCCACGTACTGGCCAATCTTCCGGAACTGGTGGTCAAGGAAACCCAGGGCTCCGGCGGTTACGGAATGCTGGTCGGGCCGGCGGCGACGGCGGCGGAAATCGAGTCTTTCCGTGCGCGGATCAAAGCCAAGCCCCATGCGTACATCGCGCAACCGACGTTGTCCCTGTCGACCTGTCCGACCTTTGTCGAAAACGGCATTGCTCCACGCCACATCGACCTGCGTCCGTTTGTATTGTCTGGCCGCGAAACCCGGGTTGTGCCCGGCGGTTTGACCCGTGTTGCCCTGCGCGAAGGCTCCCTGGTGGTGAATTCATCCCAGGGCGGTGGAACCAAGGACACCTGGGTGGTCGAGGATTGAAGGAAGCCTGCCATGTTAAGTAGAACTGCCTCGGATTTGTATTGGATGTCGCGTTACCTGGAGCGGGCGGAAAACCTCGCACGGATGCTCGACATCAGTTATTCGCTGTCGCTGATGCCGCAGGATGGTCGTGGTGACGGCCTGCATGAACTCGCCATGCCGTTGCTGATCACCGGCACCCTGGACGATTACCTGGAGCGCCACGGCGAATTGCACGCTGAGCGGCTGCTGCATTTCTTCGCCCTGGACGCGGCCAACCCGGCGAGCATTTACAGCTGCCTCGGCGCCGCGCGGGCCAGCGCCCATGCGGTACGTGGGCGAATCACCGCCGACATGTGGGAAAACATCAATGCCACCTGGCTGGAAATCCGCGGGATTGCCGATCAGGGCCTGAGTCGCTACGGCATGAGCCGTTTCTGCGAGTGGATCAAGGAACGTTCCCACCTGTTCCGCGGCGCGTCCTACGGCACGATCATGCGTAACGATGCGTTCCGCTTTATTCGTCTGGGGACGTTTATCGAAAGGGCCGACAACACGCTGCGCCTGCTCGACGCCCGCTACGAAATGGCTGGCGATCAGGCCGAGGCGGTCAGCGATGGCACCGCTCACGCCTATTACCAGTGGAGTGCTTTGCTGCGGGCGTTGTCCTCGTTCGAGGCCTACACCGAGATCTACCGCGATGCGCCCGGCGCCCGGCATGTGGCCGAGTTGCTGTTGCTGCGTGCTGACGTGCCGCGTTCATTGCGCGCCTGCACCGAAGAAATCGACCAGATCCTAGCCCAGCTGCCGGGGGCCAACGGCCGTCCCGCGCAACGCCTGGCAGCGGAAATCGACGCACGCCTGCGCTACACCGGCATCACCGAAATTCTCGACGAAGGCCTGCACGCCTGGCTGACCGAGTTCATCCCGCTGGTGCGCCAGTTGGGTAACGCCATACACAGTTCCTACCTGGAGGCTGCATGAGACTTTCCATTAGCCACGAGACCACCTATCACTATGAAGATCAGGTGCGGGCGAGCATCCAGTACCTGCGACTGACCCCCCACGACAGCGAGCGCCAGCACGTGCTCAGTTGGCAGCTCGACTTGCCGCGTCCGGTGCGCGCGCAACTCGATCCGTTCGGCAACATCCTGCACGTGCTGACCCTGGACGAGCCCCACGAGGCGATCATCATCGGCGCCCGGGGTCAGGTGGACATCGACGAATTGCGCGAGGCGGAGCATGAAAGCCAGTCGGCGCTGCCGTTTCTGCGCTTCACGCGCCTGACCGAAGCCGACGAAGCCCTGCGTGCGTTCGCCGAGAAGGAGTGCAAGCAACGCCGGGATCGCACGGCGCTGATCGACTTGATGCATGGCCTGAACCAGCACATGACCTACACGCCGGGTTCCACCGAAGTGGACACCAGCGCCGCCCAGGCCTTCGCCGGGCGTTCGGGCGTCTGTCAGGACCACACCCACGCTTTTCTCGCCTGTGCTCGCAGCCTGGGCATTCCGTCGCGTTATGTGTCGGGCTATTTGTACAGCGAGAACAGCGAACACCTGGCCAGTCACGCCTGGGCGGAAGCCTGGCTCGATGACGCCTGGTACAGCTTCGACGTGACCAATGAATTGGCGCGGCCCGAGCGTCATCTGAAACTGGCGGTGGGCCTGGATTACCTGGATGCCTGCCCGGTGCGTGGCATGCGGCGTGGCGGTGGTTGCGAGCAGATGCATGCGAAAGTGTTTGTGTCACCGACACCGATGCCGGTTATCTCCGTCCAACAGCAGTAATCGGGGATACCGCTTCGCGAGCAAGCCCGCTCCCACACTGGATCTGTGTCGCTCACAGTCAAATGTGGGAGCGGGCTTGCTCGCGAAGAGGCCTGCCCAGACAGCACAAGGCTAGGGTTGAGCTTTTCGCCCAGCCATGTGCTTCAAATACCCCACCAGCCTCTCCAGATCCCCGTCCGGCAACACCGTCGCCGAGAACCCGGGCATCTTCGCCTGTGGCCACTGGCGCAAGCTCTGCGGATCACGAATGTAGCGCTTGAGGAAATCCGCGCCGAAGTACTCGGTCGGGTTAAACGGAATGTTCAGGTCAGGCCCAAACTGCGCATCCCCGGCGCCGTTCAATCGGTGACACGCCAGGCAATTCTTCTGAAACAGCGCAAAGCCCTTGTTCACCGGGTCGTCAGCCTTCAACGCCGGATCGGGCCGCAGGGCAGGGAAGCGCTCGGCCACCGGTGCCATGCGCTTGATGCTCGCGACTTGAAAGGGCCATTGTTCGGGGCTGATATCGCCCGCCTGCGGATCGGTCCAGACCAGATAGAACGGCCCGGCGCCGGGTTTGCCTTCCGACAGCGGTGGCCACGGCTTGGCGGGTTCTTCAATCGCCAGCCATGCGCGCGCGCCCTGGGTGTTGAGCAACGGCGCGGCTGACAGTTCTGCGGCAAAACCATCCAGGGCTACCGCTTGTAAGTGGTCTTCAGGTTTGATGCCCGTCAACAACGCAGCCAACGGAACAGCGCGATAGCTCATGTCCCGTTTGTAGGAAACGTCATTGCTGACAGTGAGGGTCTGCACCTGAGGATGCTTGAGCAACTCCTCGGTTTGCCAGGTGCGATTGCTCGCGCCCAGCTCAAGGTTCAGCTGTGCGGCAGACAGAGGCATGCTGAGCAGCAAGGCCCCGAACAAAATGAGCGTTTTCAAATGATCGCCGTCCATGTCGTGGAAGTGCCGTAAAGGTTGGCACACTCACGCTGACCCGGGTAGCGAGCCAGACACATTTTTAGAGGGCGATACCAAAACCTGGCGCCGTATTTTTTATTGACCGACTAGCCGATCACCTTGGTCAGGTTCGGCAAAATCAACAACAGCGTAGTGGCGAAAAGAATGAGCCCGGCTTGACGTACTTTCGATTGTTTGAACATGGCTTGACCGCCTTTATTGTTATTTCCTGATGCCTGCCTACATTTCTCCATGACGGCAGAGCGTTGCACTTCCTGTTTGACGAGCGCCTCGGCAAAACCCGACGACAACTTCGTACAAGTTCACCTTAGAGCCCGCGTCACGCTTGGTTTAGATCCATTTCGTATGGACTTCACATAAATTGCTCTTAAAAAGGCATGAGGCCTATTGCCAGCTTCTTGGGCGCCCGTTTGCTAGACAGCTTGGGGTCCTGAATCGGTTAATCCGGTGGTTGCCTACCGTCCGTCTGAGCGTGACCGTCAACGTCTGTGAGCACTGCGGTCATTGAATCCGGGGCTGCTCGGCCTAAGGTGGAGACTCTGAATTTACTCCCTGCCCAGGTTCGAGAACGTCATGACCCAAGCTTTGATTTTCGACGCGTTACGCACGCCCCGCGGCAAAGGCAAGGCCAATGGTGCCTTGCACAGCGTCAAACCGGTGAACCTGGTGGCCGGGCTGCTCACGGCGCTGCAACAGCGCACGTCTCTCGATACCAGTCAGGTCGACGATGTGGTACTTGGCTGCGTGACGCCTGTCGGCGACCAGGGTTCCGACATCGCCAAAGCCGCGACCCAGGTGGCGGATTGGGACGTCAGCGTGGCGGGTTTGCAGATCAACCGCTTCTGCGCCTCGGGGCTGGAGGCGGTGAACCTCGGCGCGATGAAGGTGCGTTCCGGCTTCGAAGACCTGGTGGTGGTTGGCGGCGTTGAATCCATGTCCCGCGTGCCGATGGGCAGCGATGGCGGCGCCTGGGCACACGACCCGGAAACCAGTTTTCATAGCCATTTCGCCCCTCAAGGCGTGGGCGCTGACCTGATCGCCACACTGGAAGGCTTCAGCCGTCAAGACGTCGATGCCTATGCGCTGCACTCCCAGCAAAAAGCTGCGCGGGCAAGGGCCGACGGTTCGTTCAACAAATCGCTGGTGCCAGTGCAGGACCAGAACGGCATCATCCTGCTCGATCACGATGAATTCATCCGCGCCGGATCGACCATGGAAGGCTTGGGCCAGCTCAAACCGAGCTTCGAGATGATCGGGCAAATGGGCTTCGATGCCACGGCGCTTCGGGTCTACAGCCATGTCGAGCGGATCAACCACGTGCACACGGCGGGTAACAGTTCCGGGATCGTCGATGGCGCGGCGCTGATGCTGATTGGCTCCGAAGCGAAGGGCCGGGCGCTGGGTTTACAACCGCGGGCGCGAATCGTCGCCACTGCCGTCACCAGCACCGACCCGACCATCATGCTCACCGGCCCCGCGCCGGCCACCCGCAAGGCACTGGCCAAGGCCGGGCTACGGGTTGAAGACATCGACCTGTTCGAGGTCAACGAAGCGTTTGCCTCGGTGGTGCTGAAATTCATCAGGGACATGGCGATCGACCCGGACAAGGTCAACGTCAACGGCGGCTCCATTGCCTTGGGTCACCCGCTGGGCGCCACTGGCTGCGCGATCCTCGGCACGTTGCTCGATGAACTGGAAACCCGGCGCCTGCGCTATGGCCTCGCGACGCTGTGTGTCGGCGGCGGCATGGGCATCGCCACCATCATCGAACGCCTCTGAGCCCCGACCGACTTCAAGGAAACCCTTTCATGACCGAAGCCATCCGTTACGAAAAAGGCCAGGACCAGATCGTCGTCCTGACCATCGACATGCCGGGCCAGAGCGCCAACACCATGAACGCGGTCTACCGCGAAGCCATGGCCGCGTGTGTTGCCAGACTGGTTGCCGACAAAGACACCCTCGCCGGCGTGATCATCACCTCGGCCAAGAAAACCTTTTTCGCCGGCGGCGACCTCAATGAACTGATCAAGGTCGGCAAGCCTGAAGCCAAAGCCTTTTACGACAGGGTGCTGACACTCAAAGGGCAGCTGCGCACCCTCGAAACCCTCGGTAAACCGGTGGTCGCCGCGATCAACGGCGCGGCGTTGGGCGGCGGTTGGGAAATCTGCCTGGCGTGCCATCACCGGGTTGCGCTGGACGATTCTTCGGTGCAACTCGGCCTGCCGGAAGTGACCCTCGGCCTGCTGCCGGGCGGTGGCGGGGTGGTGCGCATGGTGCGGATGCTCGGTATTGAAAAAGCCTTGCCGTACCTGCTAGAGGGCAAGAAAGTCCGGCCGCAGCAGGCGTTGCGGGCAGGTTTGATTGATGAGTTGGCGGCGGATCGTGATGAATTGCTGGCCAAGGCGCGCGCCTGGATTATCGCCCATCCTTCGGTTGTGCAGCGCTGGGACGTGAAGGGTTATCAGATTCCCGGTGGTACGCCGTCGAACCCGAAAGTCGCGCAAATGCTGGCCATCGCGCCGTCGATCCTGCGCAGCAAAACCCAGGGCTGTCTGCCCGCGCCAGAAAAAATCCTCTGCGCCGCGGTGGAAGGTGCTCAGGTGGATTTCGACACCGCGCACTTGATCGAAACCCGTTACTTCACCGAATTGACCACCGGCCAGGTGTCGAAAAACCTGATCGGCACGTTCTGGTTCCAGCTCAACGAAATCAATGCCGGCAGCTCGCGGCCCCAGGGCTTTGCACCTTACGTGACGCGTCGCGTGGGCGTGCTGGGCGCAGGCATGATGGGCGCCGGAATCGCCTTTGTCAGCGCATCGGCCGGCATCGACGTGGTGCTCAAGGACATCAATCTTGCGGCCGCACAGAAGGGCAAGGCTCATTCGGCGGCTCTACTGGACAAGAAGGTTGCGCGTGGCCAATTGAGTGCCGATCAGCGCGATGAAACGCTGGCGCGAATTCATCCCACTGAAAGCGACGCCGACCTGGCCGGTTGTGATCTGATCATTGAAGCGGTGTTTGAAGATCGCGAACTGAAAGCCAGCGTCTCTTCGGCGGCGCAAAAAGTCGTTGGCCCGGATGCGGTGATTGCTTCCAACACGTCGACCTTGCCCATCAGCGGCCTCGCTGCCGCCGTGCCGGATCAGAGCAAGTTCATTGGCCTGCATTTCTTCAGCCCCGTGGAGAAAATGCCCTTGGTGGAAATCATCAAAGGCGCCCACACCAGCGACGAAACCCTGGCTCGCGGGTTCGATTTCGTCCTGCAAATCAAGAAAACGCCGATTGTGGTCAACGACAGTCGCGGTTTCTTCACCTCGCGGGTGTTCGGCACATTCACCAACGAAGGCATCGCCATGCTGGGCGAAGGCGTGAGCGCGCCGATGATCGAGACCGAAGCGCGCAAGGCCGGCATGCCAATCGGACCTCTGGCGATCTCCGACGAAGTTTCCCTCAGCTTGATGAGCCATATCCGCCAGCAAACTGCCAAAGACCTGCGAGCAGAAGGGAAACCACTGATTGAGCACCCGGCATTCGCCGTGATTGACTTGCTGCTCCAGGAATACAAGCGTCCGGGCAAGGCTGCTGGTGGTGGTTTCTACGATTATCCGGCCCGTGGGCAGAAGCATCTGTGGCCAGAGCTGAAAAGTCTTTTCGAGAAGGCTGACGGGCAGATTTCGCCGAAGGACGTGCGCGATCGGCTGCTGTTCGTGCAAGCCATCGAAACCGTGCGCTGTATGGAGGAGGGGGTGTTGACCTCGACGGCGGACGCCAACGTCGGCTCGATCTTCGGGATCGGCTTCGCCGCCTGGACCGGCGGCGCGCTGCAGTTCATCAACCAGTATGGCGTGAAAGATTTCGTCGCCCGCGCCCAGTACCTCGCGGAGCAGTATGGCGAGCGATTCGCCCCCCCTGCGCTATTGCTGGAGAAAGCGGCTAAAGGGGAGGCGTTCTAGGGGACGGGTGACGCATTCCGGGGCTTGCCTTGCCACTGTGTTTCAAGGCAGGCTCTGGGGTGTGCATTATTCCCATCATGTGTCAGGTATTTTTTATGTCGTTACGCATCTGCATTCTGGAAACCGACATCCTGCGTCCGGAACTGGTCGATGAATATCAGGGTTATGGGCAGATGTTCCAGCGTCTGTTTTCGCAGCAACCCATCGCTGCCGAGTTCACTGTGTACAACGTGATGCAGGGCGAGTATCCCGGCGATGAGCTGACGTTCGATGCCTACCTGGTCACCGGCAGCAAGGCCGACTCCTTCGGCACCGACCCGTGGATTGAAACCCTCAAGTCTTACCTGCTGACCCGCTACGAGCGCGGCGACAAACTGCTGGGCGTGTGCTTCGGCCATCAACTGCTGGCGCTGCTGCTGGGCGGCAAGAGCGAACGTGCGACCCAAGGCTGGGGCGTCGGCACCCACAAGTACAAACTCGCCGCCAAGGCGCCGTGGATGAGCCCGGTGAGAGAAGAACTGACCTTGTTGATCAGCCATCAGGACCAGGTCACCGCGCTCCCGGAAAACGCCACGGTCATCGCTTCCAGCGATTTCTGCCCGTTCGCCGCGTACCACATCAACGATCAGGTGCTGTGCTTCCAGGGGCATCCGGAGTTCATTCACGATTACTCGCGCGCGCTGTTGGATATTCGTCAGGAAGCGCTGGGCGAGCAGATTTATTCGAAAGGTATGGCGAGCCTTGAGCACGAGCATCACGGCACTACCGTTGCGGAGTGGATGATGCGGTTTGTGGCGCACAAGCCTGCATCCGAGTCGGTTTAAAAGATAAAAGCTTCGCGAGCAAGTCGAATCGTCGCACCGCCGCTCCCACAATGATCTCTACAACACTGGAGATCCACTGTGGGAGCGGGCTTGCTCGCGAATGTCACAGGCACCTCGGTAATGGCTACAACCACCCCGATTTCTTGAAACTCGCCCACAAACTTATGCACCCCACCGCAATGACCCCCAGCACCCCGAAATAACCGTAATGCCAACTCAACTCCGGCATGTCCTGAAAGTTCATCCCGTATATCCCGGCCACTGCCGTCGGGAAGGCGAGAATCGCCGCCCACGCCGCAAACTTGCGCTGCACCACGCTTTGGCGTGAGGCTTCCAGCAACACCCCAACTTCAATAGTCTGGCTGGCAATGTCCGCCAGGGTCGTCAGGTCTTCCATCTGCCGCGTCACGTGGATTTGCACATCGCGAAAGTACGGGCGCATGTTCTTGTCGATGAACGGAAAGTTGAGCTTTTGCAGTTCCTCACCAATCTCTACCATCGGCGCCGCATAACGACGCAAACGCAAGACATCCCGGCGCAGACTATGGAGTTTTTGAATGTCGCGTTCGTTCAGAGAACTGCACATGACGTTGCGTTCCAGCTCATCGATCTCTGCATGGATCGCTTCACCCATGGGCTGGTAGTTTTCGATCACGAAGTCGAGGATGGCATAGAGTACGAAATCTTCCCCATGTTCCAGCAACAGCGGACGCGCCTCACAGCGCTGTCGGACATGGGCGTAGGACGCCGAGTGACCGTTGCGTGCGGTAATGATGTAGCCCTTGCCGGCAAAGATATGAGTCTCGATGAACTCCAGTTTTCCTTCATTCCGGATCGGCGAATACGTGACGATGAACAGTGCATCGCCGAAGGTTTCCAGTTTCGGCCGACTGTGTTTTTCCAGGGCGTCTTCAATGGCCAGTTCGTGCAGGTTGAACTGGCGTTGCAGATTGAACAGCTCCTGGGCGTTCGGCTCTTCAAGGCCGATCCAGACAAAGTGGCCAGGCTTCGCAGCCCAGGCAGCGCCTTCGTCGAGGGTGATATTGGTGACTTTCTTACCAGCGCTATAAACCGCAGCAGCAACAACTCTACCCATGATAGTGATTCACTTCTTATTGGCAGCTTTCTATTAGCAAAGATGGCAGTGGCAGGCAGTCTCCAGCTTAGCCCTGTCTACTGCTTGAGAGTCAGTGAAATCTGCGGAGTTCGTAGGCAAAAGCTCGCAGGCAAAAGAAAACCCGCACAAGGCGGGTTCCTTTTACGCGGCTTGCAGTTGCCGATCCATCGAAGCGATGCACTCGCGCATCTGCTCGCGGCACTGGGCAATCAGCAGCGGCATGTCATCCAGGCTCAATCCAGCCGTAGGAATCGCCGGTAACGAGCGGATCAGAATCTTCCCACTGCGCCAACGGTTCAATCGCATGTGTTTAACGTAACTGCTGACACACACCGGAACAATCGGTACCCCGGCGGCAATGGCCATTTGAAAGGCGCCTTTCTTGAACGGCAGCAACTCTTCGCCCAGGTTGCGCGTGCCTTCCGGGAAGACCCAAATCGAAGTGTCTTCATTCTGTAACGTGTGGGTAGTGGTCAGCATCGACTGGCGCGCTTTCTGCGCATTGCCGCGATCGATCAGCACATTGCCCGCCAACCAGAACAACTGACCAAACAGCGGTACCCACTTCAGACTCTTCTTGCCGATACACACGGTGCGGCGGGGCACCACGTTGCCGAACACAAACAGATCGTAGTTGGACTGGTGATTGGCGATGATCACGCAGCTGTCGGGTTTATCCATCAGCGGTCCGACGTCAGACTTCACCCGCAGACGCAAAATGCACATTGCCGGCCATGCATAAAGACGCGCACACAAACGGCTGTTATCCGGGTTGAACGGTCGGCACAGGCCAAGAATCACCCCAAGCACACCGGCCAGAATAAAGTGCAGGCCCATCAATAACATACGAAACACAAACAGCATTTACAGGCCCCACCGGGACAAAAGGTGGCGCAGTGTACGGATGTGCACTGTTTTCGGCAATTGCCGCTATAGAGGTGGGAGATAGACGATGTTTGAGCGCATGTTTCCGACTTATGGGTCAGATGCGATCTAGAGCGGTTGTAGGCTATTTAACGGAGCGCATAAGAAAAAGCCCGACACGACGGTCGGGCTTTTCGGTGTGGCACGTTTGGGTTTAAACCAAAAAATCCTGATCCTCGATGATCGCGTTGTCCAGCCTCTCCAGCAGCGCCTTGCGCACTTTGAGCTTGGTGTTCTTGTGCGCAGTCATGTTGATCTTCTTCAACTGACGAGCCGCCGCCAGCGCCGCGCCTTGCAACTCTTCGGCCGACACCACCAGGTCGAAGAACCCGGCATCCACGGCAC
Source organism: Pseudomonas sp. BF-B-26 (assembly GCF_019956495.1). Classification (NCBI taxonomy): domain Bacteria; kingdom Pseudomonadati; phylum Pseudomonadota; class Gammaproteobacteria; order Pseudomonadales; family Pseudomonadaceae; genus Pseudomonas; species Pseudomonas sp. BF-B-26. Next base: position 146,785 of record NZ_JAHBDP010000113.1, read on the forward strand.
TTTGCGGATTAAACATCTCAGCGTTGATCACCGCGCGGTGGAACGCCGACTTGCGCAGACGGTCACGGGCCAGCTCGATACCGGCGTGGTGCATGGTCATGCCGATCTGCACTTCGTTCAAACCAATGGTGAACGGGCCGTCGACACCAATGCGGTAATCCACCGACAACAACAGGAACGCGCCCTTGGCCACCGCATGCCCAGGGCACGCGACGATCACCGGGAACGGGTGAGACAACAGGCGGCGGGCCAGCGTCGAACCGGCAGTCACCAGCGCCACGGCTTCTTTAGGGCCGGAGGTCATCACCTTCAAGTCATAACCGCCCGACAGCATCCCGGGCGTACCGGTAATGATCACCACCGCACGATCAGTCACTGCCTGATCCAGCGCGGCGTTAAACGCAGCAATCACGTCCGGAGAGATGGCATTGACCTTGCCATTGCTCAAGGTCAGGGTCGCGATACCGTCTTCGAGATGGTAGGAAATCAACTCACTCATGACGCTATTCCTTTCAATAAAGTAGCGCAGACGTTACTCACCGCCGCAGGCCAGGTAAAGCGCCGTGACTGACCGCCCAGTCACCCTTTTCCCGCCCGGCAAGCGTCGCCCGCCACGTCAGCCGCGCATTCCCCTCTATATAGAGGAGGGCGCGAAGCCGGAGATTGGCGGGTTTGCCATCGACTGGAACCTGCTCGAACGACTAAAACGCTAAGCGCATGAAAATTCTGCAAAAAAAGTTTGCCATCGGAAAAGCTTTCGACTACATTAGCGCGCCTCGACAGACAGAACTTGTTTGACGAGATACGGTGAAGTGTCCGAGTGGCTTAAGGAGCACGCCTGGAAAGTGTGTATACAAGAAATTGTATCGAGAGTTCGAATCTCTCCTTCACCGCCAAATTCGATGTAACCAAAACCCCTGATTTCGAAAGAAGTCAGGGGTTTTGTGGTTTCTGGCGTCTGAATTTTGTGGAAGGCAATGTTTCAAGTACAGCGAGGACTACGCTGACCCGAACGCCGAGATCGTGATTGTTCGCTACGCCTCCCATCCGGTCGCCAGTAACTCGGATAACGATCCGGTCACCTTGCCGGCGTTTGATGCGTTGGCTCAACATCTGTCCAGGTTGCCTTGAGTAATTATCCCCGGACTTTGAAGAAGGTAATTTTATGATCACCACCACAACCCACACCATCGAAGGCCGACAAATCACCGCCTATCTGGACATCGTCAGTGCTGAGTCGGTGCAGGGGGTCAACGTTATCCGCGATATGTTCGCCGGGATGCGGGATTTTTTCGGTGGGCGCTCTCAGACATTGGAACGGGCGTTGAAGGAGGCGCGTATTCAGGCAACCGACGAGTTGAAGGAACGGGCGCGGGCACTTCAGGCTGATGCGGTGGTGGGGCTTGATTATGAGATCAGCATGCCGGCCGGGAAGGGCGGGATGGTGGTGGTGTTTGTGACCGGGACGGCGGTCAAATTGAGGTGAGTGGGTTACGAAGCCGTTCGTCGGGGATGCAATAATCTGAACTACAAGTCCAGTACTGACTGACTAGTCTCAAAAGCGTTGAAGGTCGATATTTTTCCAGGCATACGGCTTGCCGGTATCGACCCATTTTTGAGAGGGGAGAGGTATGGCTGATTCGTATATCGAAGACGACGGGTCTGAGTTTCCGATCAACAATTGCGTGCAGTGTGGTCAAGCGGAGTATGTGTCGGGCTTTGGTGAAGACCGGGCTCAAGTCGCCAAAGTGAAATCCAAGGTGCCCCGGACCGAAAAGGCGAATTTCTTGCCGAGGAGGGTGACGGCGCCTTCCAGGAAGTAACCGTTAACCGGACAGTCCCCCCCGCCATTGAGCGGGGTTTTTATTTCCACAAGGTAGTTGGGATTTTGACTACAGATATAAAACCCACCGTGGGTAATTTTTTTTCACAAACTTTTCACGCCTGCCTACGTAGGCTCAACTCATCCGTTAGAAAGCAGTACCTGGCCCGTTCCCCAGCGGGCTTTTTTTTGCCTGTCATAAAACCTTTTCTAAAAACGCTGTCCAACCGTCGCCTATTGCGAGGTTGTACCCGTGCGTGTCTGGACTTTGTCTCCTCAAAAGCATTCAATCTCGCCCCTTTCGGTTACCCCTTTTTTTGAGGTTCTTGTCATGCGTTTAACACTGCCTGCTTTGGTTCTGGGGCTTTTGGTTGCTCAAGGTGCGATGGCTGCGAGTGATGGCACTGCCGCCATCGGTGGTGGTTTGGGTGGCGCGCTGGGTAATGTGGTCGGCCAGAGCATGGGCGGCAGCACCGGTGCAGCGATTGGTGCGGGTGTAGCAGGCGCGGCAGGCAGTGCTGTTGCAGCACGCAAAGGCAGCCGTACTAAAGCCGCCATTGGTGGTGGTATCGGCGCGGCCGGCGGTTCGGTGATCGGCAATAGCCTGGGCGGCAAGACCGGTTCCACCATTGGCGCAGGCTTGGGCGGCGCATTGGGCGGCGGCGTGGGCAGCAACCTGGCCAAAGGTCACAAGCGTCACTGATCCTGATCGATCAGCTCAAAAAGCCCGGCTTGATGCCGGGCTTTTTGTATCTGGATGTTTCTTCTTTCGCGCTCTTCGAATTTATAGCTGTCCAACGATCAGCGCTGGTGTGATGAAAAAGCTAGACTCACGCCATCCGTAACGCGTTCTCTTACCCCCGATACGGAATTTAGAGGTTCATATCATGCGTTTGACATTGTCCACGTTGGTTCTGGGACTTTTGGTCGCTCAAGGTGCAATGGCCGCCGGTGACGGCACCGCTGCAGTTGGCGGTGGTATTGGCGGTGCGCTAGGTAACGTGGTTGGCCAGCAAATGGGCGGCAGCACGGGTGCAGCGATTGGCGCCGGTGTAGGCGGCGCGGCAGGTAGCGCAGTCGGCGCGAACAAAGGCAGTCGCACAGAAGCGGCTATTGGTGGTGGTTTGGGGTCGGCCGGTGGCTCGGTGATCGGCAATAGCCTGGGTGGCAAGACCGGTTCGACCATTGGCGCAGGCCTTGGCGGCGCGGCAGGTGGGGCGGTAGGCAACAACTTGGGTAACGATAGCGGCAGTTCGCACTCCGGTAGCGGCCACAATCATAAGCATAAAAACAAGCACAAGAATCACTGATTCGACATCGAGCTACATCAGAAACCCGGCCTCGCGCCGGGTTTTTCATTTCTGGAGCAGGACTCTGGAACGTTTGGTCGTGGGCCGCCTCGAACTTCATACACCCCAGAATGTTAAGAGGCATGCCATGACTCCTGAAACCGAAGGCAAGGAAGAAAAAGGGCCGAGCGGGCTTCCGTTCATTAACGATCCGGGAAACGAAGATCCAGGCTCACTGATGGATGACGCAACAGTGCCGCTCAATGATTCCGATGAGGCGGGCGACGTCGGAAATATTGAGTTCGAAGACGAGGAAGAGGACGAAGATGACGATTGAGCCTGCTGTGCGACGGATTCGACCGATCGTCTCTCTGATCGAACGCAATGCAGGGCACAAACCTCAAAACTTCAGGGCCTTTTTTTCAGGCCCCACGAGAGGTGCCTTATGAACGCAGATCCGAAAGACTCCGACTTCGACGATACCCCCGAATATCCGCTGCCTTCACCGACCAATCCCCTGAGTCGTGATCAACGTCCGCCTGATGATGCTGGTGTGGAGCAAGTGCCGAGCGACGATGTGAAGCGCTCTGATGTGGAAGCAGACCTGAAAGATCCAGACAATGCCGGGGATGGTCGTTCGGGTGGGCGAGTTTAGGTAGATGTATATGAGTCGATGCGTAGTCGTTAATGCGATACCCATGCCCAGCTAATTGCTGGGCTTATGGAGAGCGTTAATTTTTACGTGCTTGGCACCTCATGCTAGTGTGCTAGCCGACCAAGTTAAGGGAGCGGGGAATAAACCAATTTATTCTGCCAACGAGGTGATCCAGTGATTGTAAAAATCCCTTTGTTGTTGAATATCATGTGTGATGTCGTTTTCTTCGAAGTCAAAAATGTTGACCACATCTTCATTTTCAGCCGGTTTCCCCATCTGAAGTTCATACGCCACTACGCCGCCAGACATTTGGGATGACATACGTGAAGGATAAACATTGAGTTTGGCGCCTTTGCATAGAAACTTTACTTCTGGAAAATCTGCTCGCAACAGTCCAAGACATGCATAAAGATCATGGCCTGTGTATGTTCTTCTTAAGCCGTTTTCCATTATGAAAGTTAAGGTTCGCTTTTGCCGGTCGCATTCGATAGTGGCTTTTTTAGTGACTCCGTGGGTGTTGATAGATATTTCTATTATTTTCATGATTACTTCCTGCGCGGGTTAGGGGTTGAGTAGCCCTTATAGCTACCATCGGCATTGACGGGAGTAACGCCGAGGATGTCGTGGCTGTCTATTCCTCCTGGGAACGCGATTTCAACCTCCTTGCGGTGAGGCGAAATCATGCCGAGCCTTTTATTCACATCTATGCCGCGAATGTTTTTTATTACGTAGACGAAGCCATCATCAAAACCGTATCCCGTTGCGAACTTTATGGCCTCCTTTTCCGAGGTCGAAGTACTGACAAAAAAACTGGGAGGGCTTCGGTTGTCCAAGGCATGCAAGTAGAGATCCATGCTGTCTCCCAAGGGCTCAAACCCCGTTTCAAAAATCTCCCAGTCTTCTCGGGAGTCTCCGCGGTACAAATACCGATTTATTGGTTTCGTGGATGGAGCGCCGGGCTCCCCCTCATCAACCTTCGCCGTCCCCGCCGGATCCTCATCCCCAAACGCCGGCCGCTTACACC